>NZ_JBEPYQ010000046.1:0-49182 GCF_041641335.1 Cohnella sp.
CGCTTGCCACTGGCGTATCGTCCCTTTCGGTACATTCAGTTCTTCTGCGATTTGAGGCAGTGTCTTCGTCTGCTCCTGAATGTACCGAACGACTTGCTCTTTGAATTCTTCACTGTAATGCTGTCTTTGCTCCCCCATACCGGACACCTCATTTTCTTGTTGTATTCATTATCTGTCTGCTCTTATGAGGTGTCCACTTTTTATTCTAGCTCCAGGCAGACCGTTAGACCCAACCTCCGGGCGGGTCCCGACCACTTAACGGTCTCGCAGACCGTTAGACGCTGCCTCCCGGCGGGTCCCGACCACTTAACGGTCTCGCAGACCGTTAGACGCTGCCTCCCGGCGGATTCCGAC
Organism: Cohnella sp.; assembly: GCF_041641335.1. Lineage (NCBI taxonomy): Bacteria > Bacillati > Bacillota > Bacilli > Caryophanales > Paenibacillaceae > Cohnella > Cohnella sp. Next base: position 355 of record NZ_JBEPYQ010000046.1, read on the forward strand.
CACTTAGCGGTCTCGCAGACCGTTAGACGCTGCCTCCCGGCGGATTCCGACCACTTAACGGTCTCGCAGACCGTTAGACCCAACCTCCCGGCGGGTCCCGACCACTTAACGGTCTGGCAGACCGTTAGACGCTGCCTCCCGGCGGGTCCCGACCACTTAACGGTCTGGCAGACCGTTAAGCACTACCTCCCGGCGGGTCCCGACCACTTAACGGTCTGGCAGACCGTTAGACGCTGCCTCCCGGCGGATTCCGACCACTTAGCGGTCTGGCAGACCGTTAGACGCTGCCTCCGGGCGGATTCCGACCATCTAACGGTCTGGCAGACCGTTAGACCCAACCTCCCAGCGGGTCCCGACCCTTTAACGGTCTGGCAGAATGTTAGACGCTGCCTCCGGGCGGATTCCGACCATTAAAAAAGGTCCACAGGAGGCAGCTCCAGCCGCCCTGACGGACCTTTTTTATTATCCTTTTACAGCGCCGGCGACGACGCCCTTGACGATGAACTTCTGAAGGAAGATGAACACGATGATGGACGGCAGCACGGCCATGACCATAGCGGTCATCGCATATTGCCAGTCGGACGTATACTGGCCGACGAACGTGTACGCCGCAAGCGTCAGCGTCTTCGTGGACGGAGAGCCGTTGACCATTAAGAGCGGGAGCAGGAAGTCGTTCCAGATCCACATGACGTCGATGATAATGATCGTTGTCGTAACGGATTTCAGCAACGGGAAGATCACGCTGAAGAACAAGCGGAAGCCCGATGCGCCGTCGATCGTCGCGCTTTCGTCGATCTCCTTCGGAATTCCCTTCACGAAGCCGTGGTAGATGAACACCGCCAGCGGAGCGCCGAAGCCCCAGTAGAGCACGCCGAGTCCCCATGTGCTGTTGTTGAGATGGAGATCTTGAGACAGACGAAGCACCGTCAGCATGATCGATTGGAACGGAATCAACATCGGCATAATGCAGATCACGTACAGAATCGCGCTAAATCGGCTTTTCGTCCTGGAAAGCTTGTAGGCGGCGATAGACGAAACCAAGATAATCCCGACAAGGCCGACTACCGTGATGATCGTATTGTTCAAGAACAACCGCGGGTAGTTAATGAACGACCACACGTAGGAATAGTTGTCGAACGCGAGCTGTTTCGGAAGAGCGACCACGTCGCTCATCACTTCGCCGAAGCTCTTGAGCGAGTTGTTGATTGCCAAAAACAACGGATATAGGAACACAAGAGAGAGGAGCACCATAACGATTTCCAGCGCGATGCGTCCTGCTTTGTTGGTTTTCATTAGGCTTCAACCTCCCGTCTCTTGAACAGAGTCAGTTGAATCAAGGTTACGATCAGAACGGCAACGAACAAGATAAGCGCTTTGGCCGTTCCGTATCCGAACATATTGTTCTGGAACGTATCTCTATAGATATCGAACGCGATACTGTAAGTCGTTCCGCCAGGGCCTCCGCCCGTTAGGGACAGGATGACGTCGAATACTTTGATGGAGTTCGTCAAAGCCATGAACACGGATATCGTAATCGATGGCGCAAGCAGCGGCAGCGTGATGCTGATGAATCTGCGGAACGGGCTGGCGCCGTCGACGGTTGCCGCCTCCTTCAGGTCTTCGGGGATCGACTGCAAGCCGGCGATGTAGATGACCATGTAGAATCCGATCGACTGCCAGATGGAGACGAGCACGATGGAGATGAAGGCGAGCCCCGGTTCCCCTAGCCAGCTGAGCTTGAAGATTCCCCACCCCGTGCTGGCCCCTAGCGATTCGAAGCCTTGCATGAAGATGAATTTCCAGATGAATCCGACGATAACGAGACTAAGGATATACGGAATGAAGAATGCGGTTCTCAACCAAGTGGAGCTCTTGAGCTTCATGTCCAGGATGACGGCAAGCAAGATCGCCAGCACGTTAACGAGCACGATGTAGAGAATCGCGTATTTTACCGTGAACCAGGCCGAATTCGTAAAGTTGGCGTCGCCCATGAAAATTTGCTTGAAGTTATCCAATCCGATGAATTTCGGATTTTTGGATATCCCGTTCCATTTCAACAAGGAGTATCGAATCGTCATGGCAAACGGAATATAGAAGGCAACGGCGATACAGATAAGCACCGGCAACGTGAATAGGCCGAACTCCAGCTTTTCGCTCCATTTTCTTCCTAACGATTTGAACATTACTAAACACCTCTCTCCGCCCTGCTTCACAAAATGGCTATATCGTCCGAATAGGACATGACGGTATGATCTCAACTATACTGTGTATTATAAAATAGACCTTTTACCGCAAAAATGGATTTAAGAAATCAATTAAGGGTAAAAAGGTGAACGGAATGAGGTTGCGATTTACGTATGGGCAATGTCGCTAAACGGCTTTTCAGATCGGGCTCCTCCCTGATCGAACGAATTTCGCGGAGGCTGGTAAACAAGCTCATCCTGTTGTTTACCTCGATTATCATTCTTGTGGTCGCGTCCTTGACGATCATCTCGTATCAGATTCTCCAGAAGGAATCCGTGGACAATAGCATCTCCAGCACGACGAACAATTTGCTCTTGGTGAATCGGAACCTGGAGAGTTATCTAAACGGAATCGAGCAGCTGTCCTTGCCGCAAATCCGGTATGACGAGCTGAACAATGCCTTGGTACATGAGGAAACGGACTATGCTTCAAGAATTTATTTGGAGGACTATTTGCGCGAGCTTTATTTTTCCCGGAAGGATCTCGAGACGATCTCGCTCTACTTGGTCGATCGGCAGAAGTATTATTCCATTACGAAGGAGAATTATAATATCACGGTACGCACGGGCTCGATTCCTGTCATAGAGGACATGCCCTGGTACAAGCAGGCATTGGACAGCCCCTCCAACAGCATCTTCCAATCGTTCGTCGGCTCGGCATCGGAGACCGGCTACGCGATCGATACGAGCAGGAGCTTCATGGCGTACCATCGGGTTCTGCGAACGATCGCGACCCGGCAACCGCAAGCGATCCTCTCCTTCTATTTCAATAAGTCCGCCGTCAACGATATCCTAAAAGACGTCCCGTTCGACGAGGGACAGCATTTGTTGTTCTTAAGTCCGGACGACGAGGTGTTCTACTCGGACGATCTCGACTATTACTCCAAAGTGAAGAGCGCCGGGTACATTGAACGTTTACCGCCCGCGCCGACCGGCCGCTTGACTTGGGAGCAAGGGGATCATAAAGATCTCGTCGTCTACAACGTTGGCGAATCGATGGGCTGGAAGCTGATCAAACCGGTTCCTTACAAGCAAATCTACGAAGCGGCGACGACAACGCGGAATTTGAGCTTCATGATCGGACTTGTGTTCTTGGTGCTGTCGGTCGTTCTCGTCACCTTCACCTCGAATGCGATTACGAGACCGCTTAAGAAGCTGTCCCACCAGATGAGCCGCTTCAGCTCCGGGGACTTCGATGCGGAAGCGAAGGTGGAAGGGCGGGACGAGATTGCTTATCTTTCCCGTCACTTCAACCAAATGGTGAAAAGAACGAACGACTTGATCAACGAGCGGTACAAAATGAAGCTGGTCGAGAAAAACGCGATCCTTAAGGCGCTGGAAGCCGAGATTAATCCGCATTTTCTCTACAATGCGCTTCAGGCGATCTCCACCAAAGCGCTGAAGAACGATCGTTACGATATCGCGGATATGGTCGATGCGCTGGCGATGACGCTTAGATATTGCATAAGCGGCAAAGACGTCGTGTACGCGAGGGAAGAGCTGAAGCATATCGAACGGTATTTGGGGCTGCAGAAGGCTCGCTTCGGCAACCGGCTGCAGGTCGCGTACGACTGGGACGAAACGCTGATGGAGCTGCAGCTTCCGAAGCTGTCCATCCAGACGCTCGTCGAGAACGCCATCAAGCATGCCTTGGAGAAGGTGTCGAGCACGGTAACCCTTACGATAACGGCCCGGATGGAACCCATCCATTTCGTCATAACTGTGCAAGACGACGGGCCGGGATTCGCAAGCGGCAAGCTCGGAGAAGTGCTGCAATCGTTCCAAGAAGGCTGGGGCGAGCGCGATCAGCACAACGAGAGTATCGGACTTGTTAATTTGAACACCCGTTTGAAGCTGCTCTATGGGGAAAATGCGGAGTTGCGCATTCGCACCGATGAATCGGGGACGGAAATGGAAATGCGGTTACCGCGGGGGAGTGGACATCATGGTTAATGTACTGATCATCGACGACGAGGAACCTTTGCGCGAAGCCATTCGCATATTGGGGGATTGGAAAGGCTTGGGCGTCAAGCAGGTGTTGGAGGCTACGGACGGGCAGATGGGTCTGTCGATGCTGGCGGAGCACAAAATCGATCTCGCTATCGTCGATATGAAGATGCCCGTCATGAACGGAACGGAGCTGCTGCAAATCATCGAGAGGGACTATCCCGATCTATTGACGATCGTCATTAGCGGATACAACGATTTCGAATATACGAGGCAAGCGATACGCTCCAAGGTCGTCGACTACTTGTTGAAGCCGGTCAATAGGGCCGATTTGAACCAAGCGCTCGTGAAAGCGGTCAATGTGCTCGAAGCGAAGCGGAAGATGGAGAACGAGTCCATCAGCAAGAACATCACGCTGAATATGTCATTGCCGAAGTTGAAGGAAAAGATCTATGTCTCGATTATCGAACGAAGCAACAACAATCCGCTAAGCGATGCCATGCTCCCTCTGATCGGGGCCGATGATCCGGCCAATCGCTTCTCCGCGGTCGTCATCCGGGTGCTGAATCTAGAAGAGATCAGCATCAGCCGGTTTCATAAGGATGTGGACCTGCTGCATTTCGCCACCGCGAACGTCATTAACGAAATCGCGGGCGATCAATTTCAATGCTTCAGCTTCGCCAACCCGAAGCAGGAGCGGGAGATCATTACCGTCGTCACGATGAACGGCGGGTATCGGGAAGATATGGTTTACCGGTCCGTTCACCGGATGAAGAAAGTCGCTACGAAATTGGCCGAGCTGTTCGGTACGCTCGTCGTCGTGGGAATCGGCGAAATCTACGACGACGTGATGGGGCTCTCGGCATCGTATGAGTCCGCCAAATCGTTCATTAACGGAATCGACCTGTTAACGCTGAATAAGGCGGTCGTCGTGAATTCCGTTACGGAGCAGACCGCGAGCCCGGATAGTCATTCGCTGGTCGGTCGCATCCCGCTTATTCGGAGCGCATTGGAGAGCGGAAGCCTGTCCCACGCGAAGAGCATCCTGATCGATTGCGTAGGAAAGTGGCGAACGAGGGATAAGATCAGCATCGGCGAAGCGGATCGGGCCCTGCAGGAATTCGTCATTCTGATGAATGACGTGGCCATTGAACTGAAAGTAGCTCCCGAAAGATTGCCGATTAACGGACGGAACGCTCTGAGGGAAGTCGGAATCGGAGCGGACTTCGCCACTTTCGATCAATACGAACATTTGTTGATGCGCTTGCTTGATTATTACGGGAACGAGATACGAGGTTCATTGACTTCCAATCGGCCTTTCGAGGCGGGGGATATTAAGGCGTATATCGACAATCATTACTTCGAGGACATTAAAATTTCTTTATTTACGGAGAAATATTTTCTAAGCAGGGAATACTTGATGAAGCTCTTCAAGCAGCAGTTCGGAGTCGGGATTCACGAATACGTACAGAAGGTGAGAATGGATAAGGCCAAGCAGCTGTTAGACGACCCGACCCTGAAGATCCAAGACATCTCGGCCATGCTCGGCTACAAGGATAAGAATTACTTCAGCAAAGCTTTTCGCAATTATTACTCCGTATCGCCAACGGAGTATCGCGAAGGACATACGACAACGGATAAAAAGTGAACAGGACGCATCCGACCACTTTTTTACCCTCAACTCTTCACTTATGTACCTTCTTATCCTTCCGCTTATTCTTTAGAATAGGCATCGTAGTCGATCATTCAACCTATGAAACGGGGGCATCACAATGTTAAAAAGATTTGGCTCGCTGTCCATGAGCTTAGTGCTGATGGCGGGGATACTCGCCGCATGCGGCGGCAGCAACAACGAGGCCAACAACGGCGCCGCAAGCCCGACCGCTACCGGAACAGCCGAAGGCGGCGCCTCGAACGAACCGGTTACGATCAACATGTTCACTGCCTCTCCCGAATATACGGACGCTTTCAACGCTTATATCGCGGAGTACAAGAAAGTAAAGCCTAACGTAACGATTAATCTTGAGATCATGCAAGCCGATTACAACACGGTCCTCAAATCGAGAATCGCTGCCGGCACTACGCCGGACGTATTCCAAACGACGGCTGGCGGAGATATCGACACTTACGCGGAATATAGCGCCGACTTGACGAACGAGCCTCTTGCGGCGGCCATGACCGATGCGGTTCGCTCGAACATGAGCTCCTCCGACGGCAAAGTCCTCGGACTTCCGGTCAAAGGCAATCTGTTCGTCTTAATGTACAACAAGAAATTGCTTGCCGACGCAGGGATCGCGAATCCTCCGAAGACGACGGCCGAGCTTGCCGACGCGATCGCGAAACTCGAAGCCAAAGGCATTACGCCGTTCGCGAACGCGTACAAGGAATGGTGGGTATGGAAGCATATCGCCCAACATTTCGTAGACGCGGCCGCCCAAGACGCCAACATCAGTCCGAAAGAGCTTGTCGATCAGTTCATCGCGGGCGACACGACGTTCAAAGACCACCCGGTTCTGTATAACAACTTCTTCGATTTCATCGATACAACGGTAAAACACGGTACGGACAAGCCGCTTGAACGCGACAGCAACGCCGAAGTAAGCGACTTCGCTTCCGGCAAAGCGGCGTTCATGACCGGTAAAGGCGCGTGGGACGAAGAAGCGATCAAGAAAATCACTCCCGACTTCCAATTGGGAATCATGGGCTACCCTGTAAGCGACAAAGCCGAGCAATCCCAGATCATCACGGGCGCCGATCAAGCGCTGCGCATTAACAAAGATTCCAAAGTCGCGAAGGAAACGATCGAGTTCTTCAACTGGCTGTACACTTCGGACTACGGCAAATCATGGTTCTCCAACGTAGCGAAAGTTATCCCTCCGATCAAGGATGCTCCGATGCCGGATCTGGATATGCCTAAGCAAATGGTAGAAATCCTTAAAACCGAAAAATCCGGAGACCTGTCGGTTAACTACTCGCTCGATACGTTCCACCAGAAGTTCGGCGAATTGATGCAAGCTTACATCGGCGGAAGCAAAAAGAAAGACCAAGCCGTCGACGAAATTCAAAAAGCATGGATTCAATTCGGTTCCTCGCAATAAACCGTTCGACTCGGCCTCCAATGCCACATAACCGTGGGGTTGGAGGCTTTTCGTTATCACATTCGTAAAAGGAAAGGGCGTAGAGGAAACGATGAGCAAACGGATCGATGTAACGGAGAACGGGCTCCACTTGAGCATCGAGATCGCGGATTCGGGGGATGTCAGACTGCTGCATTTCGGGCCGCGGCCTATGGAAGAGGGAGGGATCAAGGAAAGCCGGAAAGCGGGGTTCCGTCTAATGGAGCTGCAATTGACCGGGGAGGATCGCGCGGAGTATCATGGGCGGACGCACCGGGCCACATACCCGGGCTTGCGAATGGTTTATGAACGGCATAGCGATACCCGCAACGAGATTGGGCGCAAGTTCGAGCTGTTCCTGAAAGACCCGGTAACCGGGCTGCAAGCGGCGCAGCATTATCAGTTCTACGACGGAGTTCAGACGGTTCGTTGTTGGGTCGCGCTTAAGAATACGGGCGTAGAGACGGTGGGCGTAGAGTATGTTTCCTCCTTCGCCTTGACCGGATTGGACAAGGAGGGGGCTTGGGATCGCGATGACAAAATGGAGCTTTCCATCGCCCACAACGGTTGGCAAAGCGAGCTGCAATGGAGAACGTACAAGCTTCCCGAGCTGGGGTTATCCCATGTTATCGATAGAGGCTCCAAACGGGTGAGCTGCAGCAATACCGGCTCATGGTCCGCATCGGAGCATATTCCAATGGCGGTGCTGGAGAACAAGGAAGCGGGCGCGAGCCTATTCTGGCAAATCGAGCACAATGGATCGTGGCATTGGGAAATCATCGATCAAGTCGATTGGCTCACTTTGCTGATCAGCGGGCCTACCGAGCATGACAACCACTGGTGGAAAAAGCTGCAGCCGGGAGAGGAGTTTCTCACCGTACCGGTAGCGGTCGGCGCGGTAAACGGCGGATTCGAACAGGCCATTGCGCAGTTGACGGCTTACAGACGCCGGATTCGCAGGGATAACGCCGATAATCGCGAGCTTCGGGTTATTTTCAACGATTATATGAATTGCTTGTGGGGATCGCCGACTACGGCTAAGCTGCTGCCCTTGATCGATGCGGCGGCAGAGGTAGGCTGCGAATATTTCTGCATCGATGCCGGATGGTACGCGGCGGGAGAATGGTGGGACGGCGTAGGCGAGTGGATGCCATCGGCGGAAAGATTCCCGGAAGGAATCAAATACGTCCTCGACTATATCCGCGGCAAAGGGATGATTCCGGGCTTATGGCTGGAGCTTGAAGTGATGGGCATTAACAGTCCGAAGCTCGCGGATGCCGATGATAGCTGGTTCTTCATGCGGCACGGAGCGAGGGTCAAGGATCGCAGCCGTTACCAGCTCGATTACCGCAACCCGGCGGTTATTGCCCATTCGAACGAGGTCATTCGGCGGTTGGTCGAGGATTACGGAGTCGGCTATATCAAGATGGATTACAACATCAATGCCGGCATCGGAACCGAGATGGCGTCCGATAGCTGCGGAGACGGGCTGTTGCAGCACAATCGCGCTTACTTGGCTTGGCTCGACGGGATCTTCGAGCGTTATCCCGAGCTCGTCATCGAGAACTGCTCGAGCGGCGGCATGCGCATGGACTATGCGATGCTGAGCCGGCATAGCATACAGTCCACCAGCGACCAAGAGAATTACGCGAACTATGCGGCTATCGCCGCGAGCTCGCCGGCTGCGCTGACGCCGGAGCAATCGGCTATTTGGTCTTACCCGCTGCGGGAGGGCGATGACGAGGAGGTCGTCTTCAATATGGTCAACGCGCTGCTCCTTCGCGTGCACCAAAGCGGCCACTTGGCGGAGCTCAGCCCGCGGAGAAGGGAGCTCGTCAAGGAAGCGCTCGATTATTACAAGACGATTCGCGAAGATATCCGCGAGGCGTTGCCTTTCTGGCCGCTAGGGTTGCCTACGCAACAGGATGAATGGGTCAGCTTGGGACTCCGTCATGAGAACCGCGTTTACTTGGCGGTGTGGAGAGTCGGCGGGGACGAAGCGGAGATCCGGCTGCCGCTCGCGGATCTGAAGGCACGAGGAGCGGAGATTCGGTGCGCGTATCCGCAAGCCGCGGACACCGAATGGAGTTGGGATAACGAGCGCGGGGAGCTGACGGTTCGTCTTCCTTCGGCGAAGACTGCGCGGTTATTCGAGTTGGTCTTGAAGTCTGGCAGGCCGTTATACGCAACCTCCGGGCGGACTCCGGCCACTTAAACGGTCTGGCAGACCGCTATTGCGCGAGGCAAGCGGCCTGCCCGGAGCGGCCTGCCCGGAGCGGCCTGCCTCTCCCGCCTTCAGCTTTCCGCAATCCAGCCGCCGGCCGCTCCCCCCGAGCAGCCGGACAGCTTACGAAGCTGCTGGGGGTTGGCATTGTGCACCTTCTTGAACATTTTGGCGAAGTAGGAGAAGTTGCTGTAGCCGACCGACTGCGCGATGTCCGAGATCGGGAGCGTCGAGCTCTCGATCAGCTCCCTGGCGATCCGCATCCGTTCCTGCAGCAGGTAGTCGGTGATGCTCATCCCTTTCTCTTTACGGAACAGTCGGGAGAGGTACGCCGGATTCAGGTGGACGTACCCGGCCAGCACCTCGCGCGTGACGTTCTCGGCCAGATGCTCGGAAATGTACGCGCACAGGCGGTCGATCGTCGACTCCTCCTGAAACAAATACCGGTGCACCGTGCGAATCAGCCGGACGCCCCAATCCTCCATCTGCTCCAGCGTGCGGGGAGCTGCCTCGGCCGGGATGCCCGCGTCCTGCAGCAGCCGATACGCCGACAGCCCTTTCTTCTGCAGCAGATAATAGACCATCTGCAGAAATCCGAGATAATACGCCTGAAGCGCGCTCGCTCCGAACCGGCGATCCGCGGCCAGCTCCCGCAGGCTCGCGCCCAGCCGGGCTCCCAGCTCCTCCGCCTTGCCGTTCTCCAGCAGCAGCGTCCACGGCCCGAAATCCGGCAGACGCGGATCTGCCGCAGGCTCCGCCTCCTGCTTGCTCAGCCAGTTGAGCCGGTTCGATTCGCTCAAGTTGTTGTACTCGAGCGCGAGCAGCGCCTTGTACCTATCCGTCAGCTCGTGCAGCGGGACCGGCTCTCCGATATAACAGGATACCGAGCAGTTCAAATACGCCCCGCAGGCTTCGATATACCGCCCGCATCGCTCCCCGACGCAATCGCGCAACGCGCCTTCTTCCTCGGCAGAGACGTACAGAATCGCCGCCGCGACCCCATGCTTTGTCTGCACGACCTCTCCCCGGGAGTCCGCGACGACCATCTCCGCCACCGACTGGCGAATCGCGTACTCCATCACTTCCTCGTCCCGCGTGCTGAGCTCCCGCTTCCAATTTTCCACGCTGACCACGATCGGCAGCAGCTTCGCATCCGCCTGAAGCGCAATGCCGTACTCAGCTGGCAGACGCTCCGCGTCCCCGGGACCGGCCACGATTCGTTCGGCAAGCAGATCGTACCAGAATTTCTCGCTGAGCACCGTCTTCTTCTTGTTCCACAGCTCGTAATACGGCTTATACTGCTCCGTCAGCGCCAGCTCGGCCTTCTTCTTCTCCACCGCTTCCAGCGCCCTGCGGATCGTCTGCTCCAGAACGTCGAACTCCACGGGTTTCATGATATAGTCGAAGCTGCTCAGCTGTATCGCCCGCTGCATGAACCGGAAATCCCCGTGCGCGGTCAGGAAAATCGTCTCCAAGCCAAGAGACCGCTCGTTCACCCACTCCAGCAGCTCGATTCCGGTCCCCTTCGGCATCTCGATATCGCAGATCATGACATCGACCGGCAGACGCTCGAGAATTTTCACCGCTTCCCTCATATTGTAAGCCTCGCAGACGTCGGTTACGCCCAGTCCTCGCCAATCGATCGCATCCTTGATGCCCATGACGGCGTACATCTCATCATCCACGATAAGCACTCGCAAGCTTGTCACCTCCGGCATTATCCGCTCCGGCTTATTAGCCAATCCGACTGTTCCTTGCTCTCCGCGGGAATCTCCAGCTCCACCCATGCCCCCGAATCCTGCCCGTTGCCCAGCGACAATCTGGCTCCGATGCCGTACAGCAGATGCAGGCGGTGGTAGCTGTTGCGCATCCCCAGGTGCTGGTCGTCATTTCTCTCGAAATAGCTCCCGCTCTGCAGCTCCTCCAGAACCTCCTCCGGAAATCCCGAGCCGTTGTCGGCGATCCGGATGAGGCAGCTCTCCCGATCGATCCGCGCCTGAATATCGATATGAAACGGTTCGTCCATAAAATCGAATCCGTGCTTGACGGCGTTCTCGATGAACGGCTGAACGATCAGCGGAGGAATCGGAATGTCCCCGGCGTTGTCGCCCACCTCGATTCGGTACGTAATTCTCCCCGGAAAACGAAGCTGCTGAATGCGCAGGTAACTGTCCATATGCTCCATCTCCTCCGCCAGGGCTACGAAGGGTTGACCGGTCTTGGTCGCGAAGCGAAAATATTTCACGAGATTCAGGCACATCGCCTGAATGACGCCGTAATTTTTGATCTGGGCCAGGTTGTAGACGACGTTGATGCTGTTGAGCAGAAAATGGGGATTGATCTGCAGCTGCAGATGCTTCAGCTCCGCCTTGTGCGTGCGAATCTGTTCCTCGTAGACGTGAATCTGCAGCGTCTGGATCTGCTGGACCATATCGTTGAAGCTCTCGTTGACCGAATGAAACTCCCTGGACGGAGAGCCCGCGAGGCGGAAGGCCCAATCCCCTCTCTTGAGCGTCCTCATCCCTTTAAGCAGCTCGTTCATCGGCCGGATAATAATATGGTTCAAGTAGAGCAGGTAGAGAGACAGCAGCACGACGACGAACACCGGAATCCACGAGATGAACTCGCGGAACCGCGACAGATTTTGCAGCATCCCCTGCTCGGGGATAAAAGCGGCCAGCTTGACGTCCGTCGACGCGACCGGATGGCTGACGACGACGTAGGTGTCGTCCTCTCCCTTCAGCCTCTGGTAGTTGGCCGCGGAGTCGATGACCGGCCATCCGCTCAAGCCGCTGGCGGCCGCCCCTCCGTGGAGCAGCTCGCCCTCCAGACTCGCGAAGGCGGCAAAGCCCTCCCTGCCTAATTGAATCAACTCCAGCGGCACCATCAGATGATCGAGCCTGACCCACGCGCCGAGGTATACCCCCGAGCCGGAATCGACGATTCGCAGCAAACCGTACGTATCGCCGCAGGAGATGGCTTTCCACTGCGTAAAATAGGGGCTGCCCGGCCGCGCCTCCTCCAGACGCCCCTCCAGACACTCCCGAATTCGCAGCATCTCGTCGTAGCTCCCGCTCCGGATCTGCGTCGGAATAAAATCCCGGTGCGCGACCGAGTACGCGAACGGCGTGTCGACGCTGCTGTCGAACCGGTTGTAGCGGCTCAGGCTGTTCAAGATCCGCACCCTCGTCAACGTGTACTCGCTGGACTCCCCGTCCAGCCTGCCCAATGACAAAATATCGGCGTCGTAAGAAGCCAGATCGTACAAATAGTTCGTCTCGACGGCCAGCGCCGACTGAATCTGATTCGAATAGAGAGCGATCATGCTGCGATTCGATTCCGCCGCCTGCTCCCGCACCGAATTCGAGGCCATGTAGTTGCTGTAGAGCAGCAGGCAGACGAGCGGCAGCGCGATCGTGACGAAGCCGACGATTAGTTTGTAGCGCAGAGAGCGTTTGGGATTCATCGTTCGGCCTCCTCGATGGATCGGGAAACTAGATTTCTTATGCCGTAATTATGTCATACTCCGCCCCTGCGAGAAAAGGAAGGAGGAGCTGGAAAACTTGCTCCAGCCCCGCTTTCAACCTTGTTTATTTTCCGTTGGCCTTCGCCCATTCATCCAGTTGACGCTGCGTCTCCTGCAGCACCTTCTGGTAGCCGGCCGCGTCGCGCTTCGCCTTGAACTTCGCGATTGTCTCCTCTACGTCGACCGCTCCGGCGCGCAGCACGGCTCCGAACTCCTTCTCGACATTGCCGATCGCCGCCATCTCCGCCTTGACCGGAGTCTCGTCGAACGTAAAACCAAGTGCGATAGAACGCTCCGCGCTGTCGTTGAATTTGCCGAACTGCTCCCATTTGTCCGGATCCTCGTTCGCCCAGAGGTAGGAGTTGAACTGGTTGCCGAACATCCAGCCGCCCGGGCTCGGGTAGCCTTGGCTTTCCGCGGTGACGCCTTCCGGATAATCGATCACGTTATCGGTCACTTTGACATAGTGCTTGCCTTCGATCCCCCAATCCAGCATATTGAGCAGCTTGGCGTCGGTATACAGCAGGTTCAGGAACATCATTGCGCGCTCGGGATCTTTGGACGTGCGGGAAATCGCCAGCATCGCTCCTTGCGCTTCGCCCGTCGTCGTGTACGGCAGCGCCGTCTCCACCTGCACGAGCGGTACGCCTGTCGTAACGGTCATCTCCTTGTCCTTGCCCGGCTTCAGCGATTGGCCGATGGCGAAGGCTTTGCGGGCTTTGATCATGTTGATTGCCTGGTCGCTGTCGTCGGAGGTGACGACGTCCTTGTCAAACCAACCGTTCAAATTCCACTGACGCATCCGCTTGAGGAAATCGATGAACTTCGGATCTTCCAGATCGTCGACGACTTTAAGCTCTTTGCTGTCGCGGGAGATTTTACCGTCGTAGTTGGACGCATGCCACGTGTTGGAGAAACGGTTGCTGACGATCGGCACCACGTCAGGCTCGTTGGCCTTGATCGTCTTGAAGATATCCTCCATCTCCTCCAGCGTCTTCACGCCGGAGATGTCGAACTTGTATTTGTCGACCAGATCCTTGTTCAGCAGGAAGCCGAAGCCCTGCGCGAACTCTTTCTTCGTCGGCACGCCGTACAGCTTGCCGTTAATTTGCGCGCCTTTGATAAAGTCGTCGCCCAGCACTTGAGGAATGTCCTTCCCGTGGCTCGCGACCAGGTCGTTCAGCTCCAGGAATTGTCCCTTGGACACGTCCTGGGCATATCCGTACCAGCCGGCGGTGAAAATCAGGTCGAACGTTTCGCCCGATATTTTCATCAGATTCGTCTTGTCGGTCCAGGAGCCCCAGTCGATCGGTTTCAGTTCAACGGTAGCGTTGATTTTCTCCGTCAAATATTTGCTCATTTCCTCCTGAACGTCAGCCATATCGCGCTGGGCCGAGCCCGGATAGACCAATGTGAGCTTGTACGGCTCCAACCCCGCAGCTCCCGAGGATGCAGATGAGGACGGATTGCCGGATGCCCCGGCTTCCTTGGACGGCTGGCTCCCTCCACTGCTGCTTTGTCCGCACGCGCCTAACGTCAATGCGGTTGCCAGAACCAATGAGCCCCCGGCGATCAGTTTCTTCTTCATGCCCCATCATTCCTCTCGTCTCATTAAGTAAGTCCTCTATATTGAAACTGAGCAGCCGCGCTATCAGCCTTTCACAGCGCCGCTGGTAATGCCGCTAATGTAGAACCTCTGGAAGAACGGATATGCGAGCAGCAGCGGAGCGACGCCGATAATGGCCAGCGCCATGCGCACCGTCTCCGTAGGCATCTTGGCGATCAGATCGCCGACCTGGCTGGAGGTATCCGCCTTCATAATCAGAAACTGCACATTGTTGAGCGTCTTCGTCATCAAGTATTGAATGTTCATGAGCTCCGGCTTGTCGATGAACAGCATGCAGTTATACCAGTCGTTCCAGTAGGCCAGCAGGTTAAACAGCCCTATCGTCGCTATAATCGGCGCCGACAACGGCACGACCAGCTTGAGGAAAATCGTCAGCTCCCCCGCCCCGTCGATCGTGCCCGATTCGATGATCGACTCGGGAATCGTATTAGCGAAAAAGCTGCGCATAAGCAGGACATTAAAGGCGCTGAGCATCAGGCCGGGGATGATCATCGCGAGCAGCGTGTTTTTCAGCCCGAACATCATCACGTAGGTCATATACCACGGAACCATCCCGCCGCTGAACAGCATCGTAAAAAACAGGATAAAAGACAGCGTACGGCGCATGGGCAGCCCTCTGCGCGACAGCGGGTAGGCGAACAGGGACGTAATCAGCAGGCTGACGGCCGTTCCGATCAGCGTGACCGCAATCGTCACGCCGTAGGAGCGAGCGATCTGCGCGAAGTCGTTGAACAGGAACGAATAGGCGGCGAAGTTGATTTTGCTTGGCAGGATGGAATAGCCGTTCTGAACGATTGAGCTCTCATCCGTAATAGAGACCATGAATACTAGCAGGAACGGGAATATCGATACGATCGCGAACGCTCCGAAGAACAGATGAATGAAGGAAACGCGCGCAAAGCTCATACGATTCATCTAAAGTGCGCCTCCTCGGATTAGAATAGAGCGTCGTTCTTGCTGATTCTGCGGACGGCGAAGTTCGCGCCCAGGATCAGGAAGAAACAGACGACGGATTGATAGAATCCGGCCGCGGCCGACATGCCGATGTCGCCCAGCTTCACCATCGCCCGATAGACGAACGTGTCGATCGTATTGGTCGTCGGCATCAATGGGCCCGAGTTCATCGTCACTTGATAGAACAAACCGAAATCCGAACGCATAATCGAGCTGATCGCCAGCAGCGTCATAACGATAATAACGGGAGCGATCAGCGGCAGCGTGATGCTCGTCATCTGCTTCCATTTGCCGGCTCCGTCGATGATAGCGGCCTCGTAATATTCCTTGTCGATGCCGATAATCGCGGCGAAGTAAATGATCGCCAGAAACCCGACGCCCTTCCAGGCGTTCACAATCACGAGAATGTACGGCCAGTGCTGCGGTTCGTTGTACCACGAAATGGAATCGAAGCCGAACAAGCTGGAAAGCTGCCGATTCACCAACCCGTTGTCCGCGTTCAGAAAGCTGTAGACGAGATACGCGACAACAACCATCGAGATGATGTGAGGCAGCAAGAAGGTGCTCTGATAGAAGCGGGCGACCACTTTCTCCTTGATCTCGTTGATCAGCAAGGCAACGGTCAAAGCGAGCACAAGGTTGACGATGATAAAGGCGACGTTGTACAAAATCGTATTGCGAGTAATCAAGTAGGCGTCCGGAGAGTTGAACAGAAACTTGAAGTTATCCGTTCCGACCCACGGGCTGCCCCAGATGCCTTGGACGTAATTCAAGTTTTTGAAAGCCAGAATGACTCCGTACATCGGAATGTAGTTGTTCACGAACAGGTAGACCAGACCCGGAAGCGTCATCAACAGCAGCATCTTGTACTTCTTTATTTGTCTCAGAAAATGGCGCGAACGGCTCGCAGTTGCATGGGTTGCCGCAGGTTTCGTTCGACTGGCAGACGCAAGCGCTTCCATCAGGTTCATCCTCTCTCGTTGCGTAACTCATGAGCCTATTATAGGGATGCTTCGAGGCCGGCCACTACTAAGATGATGACTTCCCGATGAAACGGATGTGACTTGTTGCGCAGAATGCGAAAGCGCTTGTTGACGGGCAGATTCGCCGCTCTTATGCTTAGGGTGTCGCAAGCGGCTGAACCTTGGTTCACCGGATATAGATTCCTATAACGGACGCGAGGAGCGGATCATCACATGAAACTCTCGGACCACGTAAAAAGAGTATTTATTTTAGGAATGGACGGGGCGGGCAATTTCGTACAGCAGGCCGACACCCCTTATCTGGACGCATGGCTGAAGCGCGGTGCCTATACTTACAATGCTCAGGCCGAGATGCCGACCATCAGCGCGGAGTGCTGGGGCTCCGTCCTGCACGGCGTAACGCCCGACAAGCACGGCCTTGACAACGATAAAGCGGCTTCGGAGGCATATTCGATCCAATCCCCCTATCCTTCCCTGTTTCGGTTGGCTAGGGAACAGCTGCCTGACGCTAAGCTGGCCGCCTTCTCCGCATGGGCCCCGATCAATTCGGGGATCATCGAGGATAACATCGGCGTTCATAAATTCTCTCTGTCGGACGAGAGACTGACCGAGGAGTTGCTCGCCTACATCGGCGTCAACCCCGACGTGCGGCTGCTGTTCCTCCAGCTCGACGAGCCGGACGGAGCCGGTCACTGCTACGGCTACGGCCCGGATTCCCCGGACTACCTGGCCGCGATCAAGGGCTCGGATGAACGGATCGGGCGCGTGCTGGAGAGGTTGGAGGCGCTTGATCTGGTCGCAGACAGCCTTATCGTGCTGCTGACCGACCACGGGGGCGGAGGCGAAAACAAGCACGGCCACGGCAGCCCGCATCCGATGGACCGCAACGTGTTCTGGGGCTGCATCGGCCCGGGCATCCGTCAGGGGGTTCTCCCTGGCAGAGTGTCCATTACGGATACGGCGGCAATCGCGGCGTTGGCGCTGGGACTAGAGACGCCGGGTTGGGACGCGCGGCTGCCGGAAGGGCTTCTGGACGAAGACGCGGAGGCGGACGGCGGAAAGGCGGAGACCGACAATGGCTAAAGCTCTGCGCTTTCGCGAGGACGGGACCTTTAAGATCGTGCAATTCACCGACCCGGAGTTCTCGGCGGAGAGCGAAGAAGAGCGCGCGATGGAAGCGATGATGCTCTCCATCCTGGAGGCGGAGCGTCCGGATCTGGTCGTCTACACCGGCGACGTCATCGCCTCGGCGGGACATCCCGACCCGGCGGGCGCGTTCCGCCGCGCCTGCTCGGTTCCGGAGCGCGCGCAGATTCCGTGGACGGCCGTCTTCGGCAATCACGACTCCGAAGGCGCCATCACGCGGGAGCAGTTGCACGCCCTTCAGCTTACTTATCCTTTGAACTATGCCAAGCCCGATCCTCAGGGCGTACACGGATCGGGGAACTACGTACTGAGCGTGAAAGGGCGGGACGGGAGGGACTCCGCGGCCCTGTACTTCCTGGATTCCGGCAGCTATTCTCCGCTGGAGTACAGCCGAATGGGCTTCTACGATTGGATACGCCGCGACCAGATCGACTGGTACGCGAGGCAGTCCTATCGGCTGACCGACGGCAACGGAGGCGTTCCGCTGCCTGCGCTCGCCTTCTTCCACATTCCGCTGCCCGAGTACAACGACGTCTGGGACTTTAGCGTCTGCTACGGGGAGCGTCACGACATCTGCTGCGCCCCATGGATCAACTCCGGCTTGTTCGCGGCGATGATCGAGATGGGCGACGTCATGGGCACCTTCGTCGGGCATGACCACGGCAACGATTATTGGGGCGATTGGCGGGGCATCCGCCTCTGCTACGGGCGCACGACGCGCAACGCCTATCTGGATCGCCCCTTTATGCCGGGAGCCCGCATTATTTCTCTGCGCGAAGGCGAGCGAAGCTTCGATACCTGGATCCGCCTCGCCGACGGCGCCGTGCTGGCCGACCAGCCTCTCCACCAGCCGACGGGACGTTTGCCTGGGCAGAGGTAATTCATTTCTTTAATTCTGCTGCGCGGCGGGCCAGACGAACCCCCTCATAGGCAAAGAGAGCGCCGAAGCTTCGACGCTCTCTTCTCTTTATTGCCCCGTAATCGCAATCATCATAATTCCCGTCACGACGGCTGCCGAAGCGACGAGCCGGCGGGCCCCCTGCGACTCTTTCAGCACGAGCAGCCCCAACAGCGTCCCGAATACGATTCCGACCTCCCGGAGCGGAGCTACCGTGGAAACGTCGGCCGTTCTGGCCGCGAACAGGAACAACAGATAGGAGCCCGGGGACAAAATCGCCCCCAGCCAGAGAATGTTCCGATGACGGCGGACAACCGCCTTCAGCCTGCTCGGCTTCAATACGGACGAAGTCAATCCCAACAAAAACCCGATGTTCGTCACCTCAAGCAAGGCAAGCGGGGACATATACCCCAGATTCACCTTGTCGACCAGCGTATACGTCGTAATGCATAACCCGACTCCGACGGCCAACAGAATGGGTCTCACGGAAGACGCCCCCGCACCCGTATCCTGCCGCCGCCCGACCATGACGACAAATCCGATCAGCATGCAGCCGATTCCGATCCACCCCCACATCGGCAGCGATTCTCCAAGCAGCAGCACCCCCGCCGCGGGCGTAAGCAGCGTCGGCATCCCGCGCATGATCGGGTAGACTTGCGACAGATCCCCCGCCTTGTACGTTTGCGCGAGCAGAAACGCATAGATGCTCTGCATCAGCAGCGACACGCCCATGAACAGCCATTCGCGCGGTGAAAACTGGTTTCCGGACAGCTCGTTGATCAGCACGGGCAGCAGCACGATCGTCGAAGGAGCGTAGATCGCCCATAGAAACACCGGTTTGTCCGTGCTTTGCTTGGCGAACATATTCCACACAGCATGAGCGAGTCCGGAGCATAGGACGAGAACGATGGAGACTGCAACCATGATGCATAACCCCGCCTTCAACACTTTTGTTAACGCTATGTTAACACATAAAACAAATTAAAAACAATATAAAGCAAGCAAATACAAGTTCATAAGTGATATAAACTTCTTGGGTCGATTGCGCAGCATACTAAAAGCCCCGGCATTTACCGGGGCTTGTCCATCTTTTTCTGTTTTGCGATTTCCATATGAGTATGAATGGTTTCCATAATCGTAAAGAGATCGTGATGACCGAAATTGGGATATCGCCGCTCTTCCGTTACCCCGACGGGTTTATGGTGCATATGGTCGGGTTCTGTTGTTGTCTGAAGCTGCTTTTGCCCATGGGGTTCATTATGCCACTTCCATTGATTACCCCGCTGGTATTCCCAATCGTACTGATACTTCTTTTTTCTGCCCGTCTTGATATCGATGAGTTCAAATACCGTCATATAGGTGTTGTCAACGAATTGGATTGTCTTGCGAACGAACGCCCCCTGCTTGGCTCCTCTCCGAAAAACCCATCCTCGATCGAAGCGATCAGATCCGGGAAAGACCGCTTCAAGAACTCGAAATTCGTCCCATAGAGATCAGCGTTATTTCGCTTCATTGATTTCCCTCAACTCATCGAGAAGCGCAAGCCAGATCGAGGCATCTCGTTCCTCTGGGGCGGTACGCTCCGCTTTTGCTCCCAACGTCATCTCGTACGTACCGCCATGCTTCTTCATCAATCGCGAGATTTCATCCAGTACAGTATCTCGGTGGTTGCCTGCGGCCCCTTCTCCCGATTGTTGCTCTTGCTGTTGCCGCTCGTACATTGCCACGACTTCCTGGAGCCGAAGCACCTCTCCGGTACGCATCACGAAAGATAATGACTCCGGAATACGATTGTGACGATTCTTACCCTCCCGCTTGTAGCCGAGAAATCTGCCCTCATCAATCCATTTGTTGATAGCTTGAACTGATACGCCGAAAATTCTGGCGAGTTCACCGGTCGAGTATGCTCGCACTGGTTGTGCTTGATCAACGGTTTCTGCGATGAAACGAATCAGTTCAGGAAGATCCTTTCGGTATTCAACTCGCTTTCGCGGGTTAGTTACTAGAATATAATCATGCAGCATATTGCTGAAGGCTCGGTAAAATTCGGGGTCCGCTTGTTTGATCGCACGCTCCAGCACTTGTTCACTCTTCTCTATGACCAATTCACGTTCCTGTTTTGTAGACATGAACATCACCTCGTACCCCCATTTTACAGAAGTTAAACCAAAACTTCAACATAACTTAAATCAAAACTTAAACCATTCTATGCAACATTATCCCCAGAAATGATTCAAGTATGATCCTTCGATACGATCAGCTCGTTTAACCGCAAAAAAAGAGCCGCTCCGCCAAAGTTGCGGAAGCAGCTCTTCTTCGTGCAATATGCCCTAGTCCCGGCTGGCGATCTTGGCCAACAGGCGAAGCATCTCGATGTACAGCCAGACGAGCGTCACCATCAGACCGAACGCTCCGTACCATTCCATATATTTCGGTGCGCCCTGTTGCGAGCCGTTCTCGATGAAATCGAAGTCGAGCACGAGGTTAAGCGACGCCACGACGACGATGACGAGGGAAATCCCGATGCCAATCAAGCTGTTGTCGTGCAAATACGGAATCGTGATTCCGAAGAAGCCGAGCACGAAGCTGGCCAGATACAGCAGCATGATGCCCGCTGTCGCCGCGAATACGCCGAGCTTAAAGTTCTCGGTCGCCTTGATGATCCGCGCCTTGTACGCGAGCAGCAGAGCGACGAAGACGCACATCGTCAGCAAGGAAGCCTGCAAAGTAATGCCGTTGTACAGCGACTCGTAGTTGGCGGACAACGCCCCGAGGAAAACACCTTCAAGCGCCGCGTAGACCGGCACCAGATAAGGCGCGGTCGTTGCCTTGAAGCTGATGATCAGCGCGACCGCCAAACCGCCGATCGCTCCTCCGATCATGTACGGAACCACGTTCTGTCCGTTGAAGAACATCGACCACGTCACGAAAGCGGCGCCGAGCAGAATCGCCAGCGTAATGAACGATTTGTTCACCGTGCCGTCTATCGTCATTCGGTCCGTTCCGCCGTAATGTCCCGTTTTCTCGAACGCTTTATCGCTTAAAGTCGGATTCCCGCTGCGTCCAATCATTCCAAACCCACCTTTTCCGTAAGATTATTCCAATTATAGCACTTGTCCCCGTTCGGCTTCCATAGCAAAAGCACTTGAGCCGGCAGCCTCTCTCCAGTACGCGTCTAGGCGATAATCTTCGTCTTCTTCGCGTTCTCCGTCGACCTGTGGATGATTCCGCTAAGCGGACGCTTGAGCGCAAGCGCCAGAATCAGGCTGAGCGCGATGAAGACGACAAGCGCGAGAATATCTTTCAGCGCCGTCTCCCACAGAATACCGCCGACCGCCTCCCTCAGCAGGCTGATCGCGTAAGTGAACGGCATGAACGGGTTCAATGCCTGGAAGAACGGAGAAGTCGTGCTGATCGGGAACGTGCCCCCTGAGCTGGAGAATTGGAACACCATGAACACGATCGCGATGCCTTTACCCACATTGCCGAACACGGACAGCAACGTATACGTGATCGTGACGAAT
Organism: Cohnella sp.; assembly: GCF_041641335.1. NCBI lineage: Bacteria > Bacillati > Bacillota > Bacilli > Caryophanales > Paenibacillaceae > Cohnella > Cohnella sp. The sequence goes on from NZ_JBEPYQ010000046.1 coordinate 22,543, forward strand.
ACAAGGCTCACCAGCATGGCGAACAACACGAACTCGGGCGGGTCGGCCACATAAGCGTCCAGAATGAAAATGTCCCCCAGCGTAATGAACAGCGCCTGGCAAAGTCCGATCGTCGCGAAAGTCCCCAAGCGTCCCACGAATAGCTGATACGGTTTATAGCCCTCCCGATTGTCCGGCTCCGTCTTGAGCAAGGAGATGAGCAGCGTCGCGCCGACCCACAGAGACAATACGCAGTAAAAAGGGGACATCGCCGAGCCATAATTCGGAATCGGATATTTGCGGTTCTCCTTGATCAGCACGGGATTAGCCAGAAACTCGCTCTCTTTCCGAATGTCGCCCTTCAGCAGCTTAGCCAGTTCCGCGAAATGGTTGTCCTCCTCCACCTCGCGCAGCTTGTCCGCCGCCGTGCGCACCGCACGTTCCAGCTCCGGTAAGTCGTCCCTGACCAGCCCGGCCACCCGGTGTACGCCGGACTCGATCTCCGGCAGCTTGACGCGAACGAAGTCGGCCAGCTTGGACAGCTCCCGCTCCGCTTCGGGCAGATCGCTGCGAACGAACGCGGCGGCTTGATCGAGCTTTCTTCCGATAGCCGGAAGCTCGTCTCGCACGAACGGAGCCGCGAGGTTAACGGCCTGCTCGAATGCCTCCGCCTTCCGACCGAAAGCTTGCGCCAGCTCGTGCACCTTCTCCCGAATCAGCGGCAGATCCCCTTGCAGCTTATTCAGCTCCCCTTGCCCGAAGTTCAGCCCGGCCTGCGCGTCCGCCAGAATCGCTTCGATGTCAGGAAGCCTTGCCTGCGCGTCGCGCAGCAATTCGGCGGACGTCCCCGCAGCTTCCGTCAGCTTGCCGAGCCCTTGCGCGATCACCGGAACGATCTCGCTGTCGTAACGGGCCAGCACGACGCCCAGCGCCTCGCTCGTCTCCTTGGACAGCGCGTTCAGCCGCTCAACGGGCTCCTTCATCGGAGCTTTGCCGTTCTCCAGCCCGGATGCGATCGCGCCCAGAATTTCCGCCTGCCGGTTCATCCGCTCCGCCGCGGACCGAATGCGCTGCGACGCATCGCTCAGAGGCTGCCCCGGCAAGTAGCCGTTGATCCGCTCCAGCAGTTCCGCCGTCCGCCCGAGCGCTCCGGACGCCGCAGCCAACCGGTCTCGGACCGCGCGCACCTCTTCCGCGGTCGGCAGCTTCTCGGGATCGACGGCGAGCAGCCGACCCGTCAGCAAAGTCACGGAATCGGCGGCTTGCTGCGCCAGCATCAGATTCTGCTTCACGAGCGGAGCAACCGTCTCGAACGCCCCGGCGTTCGCCGCCAGAAACCCGTTAAGCGCGTCCGCGAAAGCGACGCCCTTGCCGGCAATCTCCGCCGCCCGAGGCAGCGCTTCCTGCGCCGCAGCGACGATGTCCATTGCCTGAGCGGCTTTGTCCGAAGCGAGCGCGATCGCTTCCGCGATCCGGTCGAAGTTGCCTTCCAGCCCGGCCACCCGGTCCGCCGCTTGCCGGATCAGCGGCAGCTTCTCCTGGATAGCCAGCACCTCCGAGGCTAACGCTTCGACTTTCGGCCAGTTGCTCTGAAGCTTGAGCAGATGATCCGCGGCTTGTTCGATCTCCGGCAATCGGGCTTCAACTTCCGTAATCATCTGCGCTTTATCCCTTATATCCGGGAGTTTCCCTTCCAGCTCCAGCACTTTCTGCCCGGCTGCCCGAATTTCCGGAAGCTTGCTCTCCAGATCGAAGATGCCTCCCTCGATTTTGCGAATCGTGGGCAATTGCTCTTCGACCTGGACGCCGACCTCCTGAAGCTTCGTCAGCAGAGCCTCGCTGACCGCTTCCGCGAAGCTTTCGTTGATCTGCTCGGCGATCGCGGACACGCCCGAAGACGTAATCTTGGGCGCGACCGCATTGATTTTCTCGTTGACGGTATAGACGACCTCGGGCCTGTCGAGCCGGCCTTGGGCGATTCCCGTAATCCGTTCGGAGAAGTCGACGGGCACGAGAATGCTCGCGTAATACGTTCCCTTATCCACCCCGCGCTCGGCTTCCTCGCGGTCGACGAACGTCCAACCCAGCTTCGGATTGCTCCGCAAATTGTCGACCAGCCCTTCTCCGATGTTCATGCTTCTGTCCAGCACGGTCGCTCCCCGGTCCTCGTTCGTGACCGCGACCTTCACGCCGGAAGTGTTCGCGTACGAGTCCCAGACCGACTTGATGTTCACCCAGCTATACAGGCAAGGAAGCAGGATGATCGCCACAATCAGCAAAATCCCCGTAGGCACCTTGAAAATGTTCAGCCAATCCGTCGAGTAAATTTTCCATATGGCACGCATAGACTTGTCTCCCACCGTTTGCATTCTCATGATGTTCTGACTTATCGTACCATATTTTGCTTCTTTATAACCCGGTCGCCGCAGATCGTTACCCGGAAGCCCCCCGCTCGATCAGATTCCTGGAGGAGAAGGCAAAAAAGAGCAGGAACGCTCCGCACATCGCCGCAATAAACCCGAACCCGCCGAAAATATCGTATTGCGAGGAGTAGTAACCGAATCCCAGCCCGGACAGCATCAGCACGGCGTTTTCCCCCAACGATTGAAAAGATCCCATCGTCGCCCGCATGTCGGAACCGATCCTGTGCTGCAAATACCCCGACGCGATCGGCTCGATCATTCCCGCGAACAAGCTGACGAGAAACAGCGCCGCCAATCCGTCGTAATCCCTGGACCAAGCCAGCCAAGCGAAGCTGACCGTCATCGCGCCCAGAATCGTCAACAGCATCGGCCGCGTGCCGAACCGCTCCAGAAGCTTGTAGGCGAACAGGCTGCCGGGGAGCCGGAGCAGGAAAATCCCCGCCGAGAATACGCCGAACAGAACGACCGGAATGCCCAGCCTGTCGAGGTGCGTCTGCCAGAACTCGTCGACGTAATTGACCGCCGCTCCCATCGTCATGCCCGACAACAGCACGAGAGCGACCCCCGGGTTGGACCGGAAAAAGCGCAGAGAGGTCGTCACATACTCCCCGATCGGAATCGGACGTTCCGGCTTCCGGCTTTCCTGGACGGGTTCGGCCAAAGCGGCCGTCAAGAACAAGGACACGGCCATCGCGCCGAGGGACAGCCAATAGTTGAACTCGAAGCCGAACCGATCGGCCAGCAGGCTTCCGCTTAATGCGGCCAAGATCGTCGCGGCAATGTCCAGCGCGTTTAAGCGGCCCAGGATTTTCTCGAACTCCCGCTCCCTGCGCTCAGCAAGCAGCGTGTCATACAGCAGCGCCGTCTCCGCTCCGCTAGTCGCCGCGTTGCCGATCGCAGCCAGAAACACAACAAGCGCGAAATGCCAAAATTCCGTCGCGAAAACAAGAATCAGAAACTCCAGGCAGCCCATCAGCGCGGTGACGACGATCAGGCGCTTACGTCCCCATTTGTCGGCGATAATGCCCGTCGGCAGCTCGGATAGAACGATGGTCGCGGCGAAAATCATCTCCGCATAGACGACCATCTGGATCGTCATGCCTCTTTGTTCCCAGAACAGTCTCTCTATGACGTAGGCCGGAATCAAGTGTTGAAAAAAGCGAATGGCATACAGTAAATGTACGTTTCCTATGCGCAGCATGGCCGCATTCCTCCTGTTATTCGGTTCGAGTCTATACAAGCTCTCGCCGAATGGAGGGGCGCGCGCGGCGCATCCGGTTAATGATTAACAGGGAGGTCTGGCGTATACCATAGGATCACTCCTTGCTTGTTTGAACTTCTTCGTTGCCTTTATTATACTCTTAGCTGCTTGGCTGCCCAAGCCGTTAGCGGGAAATTGCGAATGCAAATGAACTCCGCCGGCTCCACAAAAAACAAAGCCCCGGAAAAACCGGGGCTTTGTCAAACGAGCTGATCTCCTCGGAAGAGGTGATTTATGCCAGTGGAAACCGTACTCCATCCGCTCCCGTTAAGCAGAAGCCATTGCGTGGGCTTCGAGAGCGAGAAGCTCGGCTTGCCCGCCTTCAACGAACCATTCAGCCTCCATGCCGCTTCCTTCCGGGAAGATCAAGTCGGTCATCGCGATCTCCCCTTCGCCCGCGATAGCCTCGACCGAGCATCGGTCGATGAGCAAGCGAATCTCGACGCTACCGCCTTCGGGCAGCAGCGCGGCTTCGTGCCGGCAAGCGAATTGCGGATGAAAGTCCGCCGCACCCGATGCGGTACGATCGATATACAATGCCTGTTTGCGGGCGTCGTAGCCGATGATCGTCTGGCCGCCGCCAGGATGCCGCAGCCGGATGCCCATGACATCGGCGTCATTCGGCTTCCAGACGGTCCGGATGTCCAGCCCTTCGCCCCTTACGCCCGGAGCGAAGGGCTGACCCGGAACGAGCCGGATATGCCGCCATTGACGGCCGTCCCGCCGCAACCGCAGCAACTCCCGCGCCGGGGATTGGAAGAGGCGGATTCCCTCCTCGCCGCGTCGCAGAGACAGCTCCCGCGGTACGGTCATCGCGCCTCTCCAGCCCTGGGTCGGCGTAAGGTTCGCGTATTTCCAATTGCTCATCCAGCCGATGAGCAGACGTCTTCCGTCCCCGACCGGAACGTCGGACCAGGTCACGCCCGCGTAATTGTCTCGGCCGTGATCGAGCCACAGCACCCGCTCCGGCAATTCATCGTTTGCGAACGTGCGGCCGTCGAACCTTCCGATGAAATATTGCGTTCTCGACCCTTCCGGGCAGTCGGGATGATCGCCGATGCTAACGATGAGCACCCATTTCCTCTCTTCCGATCCTTCCACGGGGAGTTCGAAGAGATCGGGGCATTCCCAGACGCCGTCATGGGAACCCTCTTTTTCTCCGAAGGAGCCCGTATAGGACCATTCGAGCAGATTCGTGGAAACGTAAAATCGTACATGATCGCCAGCGGCAATCACCATCACCCAACGTCGGCTTCCCTCGTGCCAGAAGATTTTCGGATCGCGGAAATCGGGCAGCGGTTCCGAAAGCACCGGATTTCCCGCGTACTTGCTCCAACTCCGCCCCTTATCCCTACTGTAGGCAATGCTCTGTCTCTGCCTGGGGTTGCCGGTTGACGGGTCCGAGTCGTGATGCGTGAAAACCGCGACCAACCCCGAGCCGCCGCCGAACAGCCCCGAAGTGTCCTCTCGATCGACGACCGCACAGCCTGAAAAGACAGCTCCCTGTTCGTCCGGTTCAAGGGCGATCGGAAGATGGCTCCAATGCACGAGATCTCGGCTGACCGCGTGCCCCCAATGCATCGGCCCCCAAGTCATCCCACCCGGGTGATGTTGATAGAACAAATGATACTCGCCCTCATAGTACACCAAACCGTTCGGATCGTTCATCCAATGGGACGGCGGCGTAAAGTGAAACAACGGCCTATACGAATCCTCATGCATCGGCTGCGACACCGTTAATCCCCCTCTGCCCTTCTTGCCTGCGTATTCGTTTACCTGGATGGCTCCAGAATGCCGAATTCGGCGCACCGGACCTCCCCGCTCTCGACGAACAGCCCCGCGCTTCCCGGCTCGAAGTCGTAGGCTCTGGCAGCGAGCGCCGTATCGTTCGCGTAGATGACGATGACGTTGCCGCTTGCGATAATCGTAAGCTCCGCTTCGCGGACGTCGCCGCAATCGAAATACCGCTCTTCGATGAAATGGTGATCGTTGTCGAACTTGTTCGAGCGGTCGAACACAAGCCGCCGGCGCCGGGGCTCGATTCGCACTTGGCACCATTTGTTCAGCTTGTCGCCGGACGTCCGAAGCATGAGGCCGCAAGCGATCGTCTCTTCGGACCAGCTTAGGCGTGCCCGGATCAGGCATTCGGCCGGCATCGGCCCAAGCTCCAGCCAGCCAAAGCCGTAGGGCTCCCTGCCGATCGTCTCTGCATTGACCGTCCATTCGCCGAGCCTAGGCGTCGGCTTCAGCTCCGACATATGCCGGAAATGTCCGCGAATCGTCTCCGGCGGCTTCACGCCGAGCAGCCCGTCATCCCGTTGAATCAGTTCATGCACGAGGACGCTTCCGCCCCACTGATAATGCTGCTTGTCGTCCATGTTCGCCCGAATCGCCTGCCAACCGACCAAGTACCGGCGACTGCCGTCGGACACGGTTTTGGCCGCATAGAAGGCGCGACCGTCGAACATGTCGTCCGGGGCGGGCGTGATCCAAGGCCCCTCTGGGCTGCGAGCCATTCGGTAGCGGGTCTCCCACCAACGCGTATAGTTCGAGAACACCATGTACCACCAATCGCCGATCCGGAACAGATCGTGGCATTCGTGGGTTTCGAACGTCCGCGGCGCGTAAATCGTATCCCCATGACGCCAATGATCCAGATCGTCGGACCGCATCACGTGCGTACAGCCGCCGCGACGGAACAGTCCGTCTTTCTCGGTCGCGGTGACGACCAGCCAATACTCGCCCGCTTCCTCGTTCCGGAACGGTTGCGGATCGCGCCAGTGCAAGTTGCCGTAGCATTGCTTGTCGGGCCTTACGAAAAATCCCGGGTCCTTGCTCCAATCCTTCAGGTCGCTGCTGATCGCGCGCATGAGCACCTGCTCGTTAAGGTCGCCCTCGCGATGGAGGTTGCCCTCGTTGAAGCCGGTATAGTAAAAGTGGAACACGCCGTCCTTCTCGATCACGCCCCCTGTGCCGATATGCCAGTCCTGATCTTCGGGGCTTCCGCAAGCGATTGCCATCCTCGGCTCGCTATATTGGATGAAGTCTGTCGTCGTCACTTCGTAGATCGAATATTTATGCAAATAATAGAGATAAAAGACGCCTTCGTGGTAGAACGGCATAAAGTCGCCGCACGTGTCGAGCCCGAGCATTTTCGGGCGTTCCGTTTCCGGCATGAAAAACAGCTGTCGGTTCCCGCTCATCGTCTTGTTCCTTCCGGTTTGAAATGGTTTCGATCTGCGCTACGGATGTTACTGACCAAACGTTTCAGTATACCACTCGTTGACTTCCGCGGTAATCTGATCTCCTCCGAGCTTATGCCAATCCGCCACGAATTTGTCGAAGTCGGACACCGGCGCGCTTCCCGTAATGATTTTCACGAAGTTCTCCGCCTGAAGCTTGTCCAACGTCGCCCCCTTGCGGCTCATCGTGGCCGTCGGCAGGCCGTACCAGGCCGAATGCTCCATCAGGTCGTTGCTCCGGTAATGGTCGATGACCTTCCACGAGCCTTCGGGACCGAGAAACTTGTAGTAATTCCAGCCGAGCGGATCGCTTTTCTTATCCCGTCCGTTATCGATAAAATGCTTGATCGTGTCGTAGTACCGGATCGCTTCCGGATGAATGTTCTCCCGCTTCTCGGCGCCCTCGATGACCGACTTGATCTGCTGGTAATACATGTTGGGCTTATCCACCGAGGGATCGAGGCCTCCGAACGCATACGCCGCGAAGTTGATGCCCGAATCCGGATCGACCCCGAACTTGTTCAGCGTTTCCAGCGTCGTCGACTTGTTGTTGATTTTCTCCTGGAACAAATTGATGATCTTTAGCAGCGCTTCGGGATGGTGCACATTGGCGCTGATGGCAAAATAGCGCTCCAACGTGACGTGCGTCGCGGGCTTAGCCGGACGTGCGTCGGCGGACACGATCGGCACGGAAATCCATTCCGCGTCGGGGTTGTTCACGATTGAGTCCTTCAGGGTTCCCCAAGGAAGTCCCTCTCTGCCGTATAGAAGGCCGATTTTCCCGGAGGCAATATCTTCCCCGACTTTCTTCCAGTCCTTGACCCCGAACTCCACATCGATCAGATCTTCCTTGAACATCTCGCGCAGTTTAGCCAAGGCTTCTTTCATGCCGGGTCGGACCGCCCCGTATGCGATTTTGCCGTCCTCTCCTTTCACCCACGCCTTGGCATACGCGTGGTAGGCGGCCAGAAACCCCTCGAAGCTGCCCGTTCCGCTTTCCAAATCCTTCTGGAAGCCGATGCCGAACGTATTCTTGACTCCGTCGCCGTCCGGATCGTCGTTGCGAAAAGCTCGGGCAATTCGGATGACGTCGTCTAAAGTCCGCGGCTCGGACAAGCCCAGCTTCTTCAGCCAGTCGGCACGGATCCAGATCATATCGGCCGTACCGTCCGAACCTCCCGTCTGCGGTATGCCGTACAATTTGCCTTCTACGTAGGCGGTTTTCAACTGCATTCCGCCGTCCGCATTCAGGGTGGACTTTAGCGTGTCGGACGCGTACTTGTCGAAGTACGGCGTCAGATCGGCCAGCTTGCCCGCTTTGGCCAAGGCGAAGTAATCCTTCGCCGGCAGCGTCATGAGGTCCGGCAGATCATTCGAGGCGATCGTCATCGTCACCTTCTGCTGGAAGCCGTCTCCGGCCACCGCCCAGTCATAATGCAGCTTGATGCCCAGCTCTTCCAGGTAGGCTCTCGTCCATACGTTGTTGCCGATATCCTCTCCCGGCAAGAATCGTTCGTCACCGTACAGGTTTTTCATCGCGGACAGTTCGATCGGAGGATCGTATTTGCCCAAAGGCCCATCTTCCCCGGCGACCGGCTTAGCCGCCTCTCCCGAAGCTATGGAAGGCTCCGACTGCCGAGCTTCTTCTTGTTTGCCCGAACATCCCGACACTACCGACGCCAGCATGGCGGCCGTCAGCAGTAATGCCCACTTGTTTGACCCTTTTTTCGCCATTCTGCTATCCCCTTTATCTCTTATGTGATGATTATCCTTTCACGCTTCCCAACAGCATGCCTTTGACGAAAAAGCGCTGCAGGAACGGATAGACGAACAAAATCGGAACCGTACAAGCGAAGATCATGGCGGAACGCAGCGAGCGGCCCGTCAATTCCAACAAGGACGGATTGTTCGCGAGCGAAGCGGAACCGAGCTGCGATAGGTCCAGGTTCGTCACGATCGTTTGCAGATAAGTCATTAGCGGGTATCGGTCCGGGAGGTTCATATAAATGAGCCCGTCGAACCAAGCATTCCAATGGCCGACCAGAATGAATAGCGTCACGGTCGCCAGGGAGGGCAGCGACAACGGGAGATAGACGCTCGCGAGAGAGCGAAGCCAGCCCGCTCCGTCCGTCAAGGCCGCTTCCTCGATTTCTTTGGGAATGCCGCGGAAGAAATTCAGCATGAGCAATACGTAAAACATCTGAACCGCTTCGGGCAGGATCAGCGACCAGACCGAATTGATCAGTCCAAGTTCGTTGACGACCAGATAAGTCGGAATCAGCCCGCCGCTGAACACCATCGTCACCAAGAAAAACCAGACATAAACCCCCCGGAACCTGAACACGTTCTTTTCTTTGGACAGCGGATACGCGACGAGTATCGTCAAGCCGATATTGACCGCCCAGCCCAGCGCCACCCTTTCAACGGTCATGCTCAGGGATTTGTAGAACTGCGGATTGTCGAACACGTACCGGTACGAGGCCAACGTAAACTCCTTGGGCCAAAGGCCGACCAGATTGGCCTCCACGACGGAGCGCGAGCTGAAGGACACGGCGATCAGATTGATGACGGGCACCAGGCACAGAAACGAGGTTGCGGCCAATATCGCGACGTTGAATACTACGAAGACTTTTCTGGATAGTGAGGATTTCATCGTTCGTCCCCCCCTTTTTTCGTCCTAATGGATTTTAGAAAACACGGTAACCAGCCAGCTTGTCGGCGAGCCGGTAGCCGGACACGATCAGGACGAAAGAGACGGCCGACTTGAACAGTCCTACCGCGGTAGCCGGTCCGAATTGAACGTCGACAATCCCGATCCGGTACACCAGCGTATCTAGAATGTCCCCGGTGCTGTACACCTGCGGGCTGTACAGATTGAAGACTTGATCGAATCCCGCCTGCAGCACGTTGCCGATGCCAAGCACGGTGAGCAGGATCATAACCGGAGCCAGCGCCGGGACGGTAACATGAAGCGTCTGCTTCCATCTTCCCGCTCCGTCGATAATCGCCGCCTCATACTGGGTCTGGTCGATATTCGTAATCGCAGCCAAATAGATGATCGTCCCCCAGCCGAATTCCTTCCACACGTCGGTAACGACCAGCGTGTACGGGAAGGAGGCCGGATCGCCCAAGAAAAAGACAGGCTTGATCCCCATGCTGCTCAGCACGTTATTAACGATACCCGAGGACGGCGACAGGATGTCGATGAGGACGCCCGCGAGCGCCACCCAGGACAGAAAATGCGGCAAATACATGACGGTTTGCACGGATCGCTTGAAGACGCGTCCGCCCAATTCGTTGAGCAGAAGCGCGAACGCGACGGGCACGATCAGATTGCCCGCGATTTTCATCGTGGCGATGAAAATCGTGTTCCAGAGTACGCCCCCGAAGCCGGGCAACCCGAAAATATAGGTGAAGTTGTCCCAGCCGACCCATTCCTGCCGATAGAAGCTTTCTACCGGATTGTAGTCCATGAACGCGATCGAGATGCCGCCGATGGGAATATACTTAAACAGGATCGTAATGACGACCGCGGGCAGCAACATCAGATGGAACGGCATTTCCTTGAGCGTTTTTTTTCTTGTTCTCAGTCCTCCCCGATTCATTGGGTTCACCTCACTTTGCATGGAATGACGTCTTTCCGTCTTTTATTATGAAACCACTTACATGGGCTCGTACATTCAACAATAGCGACCTTTGCTGTCATTTCTTTACCTTGCCGCAAAAAAATAAACCCCTCTCGAAGAGGGGAGCAAAGCTAGAATGGTCGATCCCGATACTCCTGCGGCGTTTGTCCGACCGACGATTTGAACGTTTTGACGAAATAGGTGGGATTGTCGTAGCCGCATTTGGCCGCGATCTCGTAGATTTTCAACCGTGTCCCGGAAAGTAAGGATTTGGCCAGCTCTATCCGGCATTCCGAGATGTATTCGTGCAGCCCTACGCCCGCGTGCTTCTTGAACAGGCGGGAAAGATAGGTCGGGTTGAAGCCGGTAGCCTGAGCCAGCGCAGACAAAGACAAGTCCGAGGACAGGCGATGGTGAATATGCTCCTTGATGCGGCCGACCGTCGCTTCGGCGCTCGGCGGCTTGCGTTCCTCGTCCAGCCTGCCCAGCCGACGGGCGATCGCGAGCAAATAATCGGCTTTCTCCTGCCATCCGGAGAGACGGTCCGGAGCGAACAGCAGCGACAGGTCGATCTCGGGCGTGAGAAGCGGCATCCGTTTCGACCGGTTCAGATGAGACAAGATCGCGCGAGCAACCGCCAAATACAGCTCGAGCGCCTGGAAGGACTGGGGATATCGAACTTTGCGCAACGACGCGCACAGCAGCTCCATCTCGCTCTCGAACCGATGGTACTGCCCTTGCTCCAGGTACAGCTCCAAAACATCGATCTTGCGGTACAGAGTGGCAAGCATCGTAGACAAATCGTGCTCTTCCTCCGACGTCATCCTCTCTTCGCGAAAGTCCCCTTCTACGACGATGCCCTCCCGTTCGGCAAGCGCGTGATTGGAGAACGCCCTCTTCAATGCTTCGTATTTGGCGTGAACCTCAATCCAACCGACTGGCCCGGAGGCGACCGCGAAGGATAACACGCAGCCAGTCTGTTCCTTGAGTGCAGCCCGGGCATGCTCAAGCAGATGAACGAGCCGCGAGGAACGGTCGTCCGGCTCCCCTTCGAGCGCGACATACCAGAGAAAATCCTGAGAATGGGTCACGCTAGCGATCAGCTCAGGCCGCAGGTGGTGATCCAGCAGACGCTCGACGACCGACTGAACCGTCTTGTCGTTCGGCACTTCGGTGCCGCCGCCTACGACGCGTCCGAGCAGCAGAACGACCCTCTGCTTTGGACTCAGCTCTTCGCCGATGCCGGCCAACGCCTCTTCCAGCTTCACCGGATCGGTCAGATTGCCTACCGCCGCATCGAGCAGAAACCGGTGCCGCGCGCTAGGGAGCACGGCGGACAGCCGGGAACTGACTTCAAAGTATTCTTCCGATTGCCGCCGCTCCCGCTCCATCCGTTCGATGGCGCTCTTGACCGTCTGGACCACCTTGCCGTCCCCTTCCGTCTTGAGGATATAATCGACGGCCTCCTGCTTGATCGCCTGATACGCATATTCGAAATGGTCGTAGCCCGACAAGAAAATGAGCTTGACCTCCGGGTTTATCGCCTTGAGCTTTTCCGCCATCTCCAATCCCGACATCTCGGGCATTCGTATATCGGAAAGCACGATGTCCGCGGAATCCTGCTCAAACTGCCGCAAAGCGGCAGACACCGTATACGCAGTCCGTACATCCAATTGAAGCTGCGTCTCTTCCTCGAAGAGGAATTTCAGCCCATCCGCGATAATCGGTTCATCGTCCACGATCAGCAAAGTATAGTGCCGCTCCCCCATAGCTGCTCCCCCTCTTCCAAATTCGGTATCGATATGGCCACGCATAGTCCGCCCAGTGCCGACCGGGACACTCGAAGCCCCGACTGGCCGTCAAAGTAAATGCGCAGCCGCTTGTCGATGTTCGTAAGCGCCGACACCTCGCCGTTCGGCCCGCCCTCCCCGAGCAGCGCATCGATTCGCTCCAACGCCTCATCTTCGATTCGGCCGCTGTTTTCCACCAGGATCACGAGACAGCCTTGGCGCCGCTCGAAGCCTACGCGCAGCCGGCCGGGCTCGTCCGGGGTCACGTGCTCGAAGACGTAGTTGAACACGTTTTCCAGCAAGGGCTGCAAAATAAGGCGCGGCAAGCGCACTTGCGCCCATTCTTTCGGAAGCTCGCCGAATTCGGTGACGATCCTGTCCCTGAACCGATAGCTTTGGATCGCCGCGTACACTTTCGCGTGCCCGAATTCTTCCGAGAGCCTCTTATCGTCCTGCCCGTCCCTCGTAATGTACTCGAAAAATTTGCCCAGATGCTCACAGAAGGTAATGCTGTTCTCATAGTCCTTCATCTTGATCATCCGGTACAAGACGTAATAGCTGTTGTAGATGAAATGAGGGTTGATCTGGGCCTGAAGCTGCTTCAGCTTCGCGTGGCTGAGCAGCAGTTGATGCTTCAGATCGTTCTCCACCAAAGCGTCGATGCGGCTGACCATGTCGTTAAAACAACGGTACAAGGACACAAAAGGTCCGTTGCCCGCGATCTGGATCCGATGCTTCAGATTGCCGTTCCTGACCTGCCAGAAGGCGTCCTCCAGCAAGATTTTCAATGGATAATAAGCGCCCCGATAGGAAAAGAGAACCCCGATCCCTATCAGCAACAGGACGACGCCTAGAAAGCAATATAGAATAACAAAGGTTCGGTTCATCAGCCCTTCGTTCACATTGTCGATATACAACCAATACAGATCGGCGTTTAGCGCGTTGGACGTGCTTGCGATCAGCTTGTACGATTCGTCGCGAAGCAGCTCGCCCTTCGAGATTCTGTCGCTTTCCGGCAGCCGAATCTTCGAAGAGTTTTCCGTCCGGGACAGGATCTGGCCGCTTCCCAGATCGACGAGCACGACGACGTCCTCGTTCGTCAACTGCGCGTACTCCAGATTCTGAACGATCGCTTCCTTATCCAGCTCGACGACCAGCAGACAGTCCGTGTCCGCTCCAGTCGATCCGGCATCGGTTGTCAGCGCTTCCACCATGAGCAGGCGTCCCTTGTCGGAAAATAGCAAGCCGTGCCCCACATAGCGGCCAACCATCGAATCCCATCGCTTCCGGTCGAGCGGATCGATGCCGTCCGACCCGATCGACCGTTCGATCGAGCGAAAATAAAGGGAGACGTCAGCAACCAGTCGGCTGCTGCCGCGAAGCGTATCGAGCTCTTTCTTGACTCCCTCGATCATCCGGTAGCGATCGAAGACGGAAGCGGTTTCGTAAAAGTACCGGATTTGATCCACGTTCTCGTTCAACATGACCCTGTACTGCATTTGTTTGATCGAGCCGATTTCCTTCTCGAAGCTGTCGGTGACGAACCGCAGCCTGTCCACTTGCTTATCGTGAATGACTGCAGAATAATATTGCTGGCTGCGCCAGAACAGAAGCGAGCCGAACAGGATGCTGACGACGAGCAGCGCCGCCGCGAAAATCAATATTCGTCTGTAAACCAATTTGAATACCAGCCGTTCGCTTTGCCGCTCCGTCTGCGACAGCATGCGCCCCACTCCCTCTTGTCCTTCGAAACACACTAGCTATCGTAACGCCTGACGGAGCATTCATCAAGCCGAGGGGAAGCGGGATTATTTAACACCAGATCTCTTCGCTCATTCGTACCCCTCCAAGTTTCTGCGATACAGACGGGAAGGACGGTGCCCGGCCTTTCCGTATAATGGTCCGTCCCGGCGACGAGATCGGCCACTTTGCGCCGGAAGGCTGATCTACTACGACTTGATCGAGCCGCCGCCATTATCGCCGGCGTCGTATTCACGCAAATCAGGCTGTTCCCGTCGTCACGAGGAGCCAGACGCTCTCCCCCGCGAGGAGATCGCTTTAACGTCCGCTTGCGCGTCGGGCTCGGTCCCCAGCGGCTCCAAGAAGTCCTTTCCCGGGCTACCCGATATCCTCCGCGGCCGCCCGCCCCGCCGTCCTTCCCGAGAAGAGGCAGCCGCCGAGGAACGTGCCTTCCAGCGCCCGGTAGCCGTGCATGCCGCCGCCCCCGAACCCGGAAGCCTCTCCGGCCGCGTAGAGACCGGGAACCGGCTGGCCGTCCGCTCCGAGCGCCCGCCCGGACAAGTCCGTCTGCAGACCGCCCAGCGTTTTGCGGCTGACGATATGCAGACGAACGGCGATCAGCGGGCCGTTCTTCGGGTCGAGCAGCTTGTGCGGACGCGCCACGCGAATGAACTTATCTCCTTTGTAGTGCCGCGCTCCGCGGAGCGCGGTTATCTGCAGGTCTTTCGTAAACGAGTTGTCCATCTCCCTGTCCCGGGCCAGCACCTGCCTCTCGATCTCCTCGAAGCCGAGCAGCCCTTCTCCCGTCAGCCTGTTCATCCCGGTCACCAGTTCCCCGAGATTGCCCGCCACGACGAAGTCCTCGCCCTTATCCAGAAAAGCCTGCACGGGGGCCGTAGGCCCCGGAAGCACCCGGGACAGCACCTGCCTTACGCTCTTGCCCGTCAGATCCGGATTCTGTTCCGAACCGGAGAGCGCGAACTCCTTCTCGATAATCTTCTGCGTCAATATAAACCAGGAATAGTCGTAGCCCGTGCGCCGCAGCGTCTCCAGTGTCCCGAGCGTGTCGAAGCCGGGGAAGTTGGGCGCCGGCAGTCTCCTGCCCCTCGCATCGAGCCATAGGGAAGAAGGTCCGGGAAGAATGCGAATGCCGTGGCTCGGCCAGATCGGGTTCCAGTTCCGGATGCCTTCCGTGTAGTGCCACATCCGGTCGCGATTCACGATGCGTCCCCCCGCCTCCTCGGCGATGCCGAGCATTCGCCCGTCGACATGGGCGGGAACGCCGGACAGCATCTGCTTCGGAGGCTGCCCGAGCCGGGCCGGCCAATTCGCCCGCACGAGATCGGGGTTGCCGCCGATGCCGCCGCTCGTGACGAGCACCGCCCGCGCGTAGCACTCGAACTCTCCGACGATCTCGCGGGAGCTGGCCTCCCCTCTGGCCGCATCGCTCTCGACGAGCACGGAACCGCTTACACCGACGACCGCGCCTTGCTCGCGAATCAGGCGATCGACGCGATGACGAGGCAGATAGACGATCCTGCCGCCGTCCCGATGTTCGCGAACGCGCCGCTCGAACGGGGCGACGATGGCCGGCCCCGTCCCCCATACGATATGGAACCTGGGCACGGAATTGCCGTGGCCCTCGGCCAAGTACCCGCCTCTCTCCGCCCAGCCAACGATCGGGAAGAAGCGTACGCCCATGCCGTGGAGCCAAGCCCTCTTCTCGCCGGCGGCGAAATCGACGTAGGCTTCCGCCCACTTCCGTCCCCAGTGGTCTTCATCGGCTCTGTCGAACTCCGCGGAGCCCATCCAATCCTGCAAGGCCAGCTCCTTCGAATCTTTGACGCCCAGACGGCGCTGCTCCGGGGAATCTACCAGAAACAGCCCTCCGAAAGACCACCACGCCTGCCCCCCGAGCGACGCTTCCGGCTCCTGGTCGAGCAGCAGCGTTTTCTTCCCCTTGTCGGCAAGCTCGGCGGCTGCGACCAATCCCGCCAGTCCCGCTCCCACCACGATCGCATCGAATTCCCTCTCCATGGACCATCCTCCTATTGGCGATTATTGCGCTTATTCAAGGTGATCGGATCGTCATGATGCGCCATCGTTCTTCTTCAACCCTTCCCGGATGAAGTCTGCCAGCAGATCGATTTTGCCGATGTTGCCGTCGGTATTGTTCAGGACCAGATCGCATTCGGCCAATGCCGCGATCTCCTGCTCGTATGAGCTCAACCGGACGCGAATCTCCTCCGATCCGTGACCTCTCGCCTCAAGCCGCCTTCGGCATTCCTCCTTGCCCGACTTCACGCCGATCAGCAGCGTCCTGTCCCGGAACAGCTTCCGCAGCTTGCCCGCCCCGGCCTGATCCAGAATGACGGAACGCGCGACTCCTCCGCGAATGACGTCCTCCGCGAGCTGCAAGGGCGTCCCGTACAAATTACCGTGATATTCCGTCATCTCTACCATTTGTCCCCGGTCATGCAGGCGCTGCATCTCCGACCGGCTCTTGAAGAAGTAATCTATTCCGTCGGTCTCCCCATCGCGCGCTTGGCGCGACGTCCACGTGACGATCCGGGGCAGCCCGAGCCGCGCCTGGATCGTGCTTTTGCCGGAGGCGCTCGGCCCCTGAAGCACTACAAGCGATATCGACATATTGGCCTCCCCTAACGTTAATTCTTATCTCTTCCACTATACAATCTTTTCCGGCGAAATGCAGGTAATGAAAGGAATCGAATCGGGCAAAAAGGAGAAACGGGAGGAACCGTCGAATGATTACGTACTATGAGGCCAATACACGATTCCAAGTTGCTTAAATCCGCCGCGGCGGTCGGCTTGTTTCTCGCATTCCTGCTCGGATTACGATGGTTCTGGTCCGAAATTTTCTTCACTCCGCAGCACCCGAGCCCGGTTCAGGGCACGCTCGATCTGCGGGGCTGGGACTTTAGCGCCAATCCCTCTATTCCGCTTGACGGAGAGTGGACGTTCTACCCTTCGGCTCTGGTCGACCGCGATAACGAAGCGATGCAGCCCCACAGCGCGCGCAGATTCATTCCGGTTCCGGCAAGATGGAAGAAAGTCGGAATAGAAGGCTTCGACGGCGCCTACGGCTATGGGACGTACAAGCTGCGCATTCTGATCGATCCGGATCCCGAGCTGGATCTCAGCTTCTGGTTTAGGGGCGTCTCGACCTCTTCCCGCGTGGAAATCAACGGCGGCAAGCCCGAAGAATTCGGCAAGGTGGGATCGAGCAGGGAGACCTATGTCCCCGACGAGAGAACGTATATGCTTACCTATGAAACGAAGGGCGTCGAAGAGATCGCAATGTTCGTGCAAGCGGCCAACTTCGATCATTTCTCCAGAAGCGGAATCGCCCGAACTATCCGGATCGGCGGCCAGGACGCCGTCGATACCGAACGCTGGTACTCGATCGGCTTTCAGCTCGTCACCTTCGCGATCCTGCTCGTGCACGGCCTGTACTCCTGCATCCTGTTCGCGTTCAGCCGCCGGGAAAAAGAATTTCTGATCTTCGCGCTGCTGCTCTTCGCGGCCGGCATGACGGTCGTCACTTCCGATGAAATTATTTTGCTTAACTGGCTGCCGATCAACTATACGTGGATGATCAAAATCCGGCTTCTCTCATATACGTCGCTATCCGTGCTTATTCTGATAATGGGTAGAATTTTCGCGGGACGCACAGGGAAATCCGCGGTATACCGGATTTTCTTCGGATCGTTCATCGTCTACGCGCTGTTCGTCTTGCTGGCGGACGTTAGGCTTGTCAGCTTCAGCTACTGGCTCAGGATCATGACCTTTTATTATACGGTGCCTCTGGCGGCATTCACCTGGATCACCATAAAGATGATGCTTGAGCGCAAAAAAGACGTCATCTACCTGCTTCTTGCCATCGTCAGCGTGCTGTCCAGCGTCATCTGGGGCATCATCGATTCCTCCAAGGACAGTACGACCGTCTATTACCCGATCGATATTATTGTTGCCATCATGGCGTTCTCGGCTTACTGGTTCAAGCGTTACTTCAGGAACGCCGAGGAGAATGCTCGTCTGAACGTCCAGCTCCGGGAAGCCGACAGGCTGAAGGATCAGTTTCTGGCCAACACCTCTCACGAGCTGCGGACTCCGCTTCACGGCATGATCAATGTCGCTCGCAGCGTCGTAGAGCGGGAGCAGCCGTCGCTCGGCAAGCGCAGCGTCGAGGACATGGAGCTGTTGATCACGGTCGGGCGGAGGATGTCGCACTTGCTCGACGACTTGCTGGACGTAGCCAGGCTGCAGGAGAAAAGGATCGTTCTGAGGCAAGAGCCGCTATCCGTCGCTTCAGTCGTTTCCGGCGTCGCTGCAATGCTCCGTTTCATGGCCGAAGGCAAGCCCGTCCGTCTGGAGACCGAAATTCCCGAGACGCTGCCCCGCGTGATGGCTGACGAGAAAAGAATGGTGCAAATCTTGTTCAACCTGCTGCATAACGCCTTGAAATTTACGGACGAAGGAACGGTGAGGGTATCGGCTGCCGCCGAAAACGGGCAAATCGTCATTCGCGTCAGCGACACCGGAGCCGGGATGGACGAAGCGACGCGCCAGCGGGTATTCCTTCCTTACGAGCAAGGAAGCCTCGGCATGAACGAAGCTGGAGGCATCGGGCTTGGCTTAAGCATCTCGAAGCAGCTCGTGGAGCTCCATGGCGGAGATTTGACCGTAAGCTCCGAACCGGGCGTCGGTTCCGTGTTCCGCTTCTCGTTGCCGATCGCCGATTCGCCGGCCGTCGATTCGTCGGCGCTGGCCGTCCGACGCGGCATCGCGGACGAAGGTTACCGGGAAACGGCCGCAGCCCTCTTGAGCGAGACGATACCGGAACCTTCGGCTTCCGCCGCTTCACCGGGAGTCTTCGAAGCCGGCTATGCCAACATCCTTGCCGTGGACGACGACGCGATCAACCTGAAAGTGCTTGTCGGCATTCTCGCGAACGAACCGTATAACATCGTCACCGCGACTTCCGCCCGCGAAGCGCTGGAACGGCTCGGTTCCCATACATGGGATCTGATCGTCGCGGACGTGATGATGCCTCAGATGTCCGGTTACGAGCTGACCGAGAAAATCCGGGAGCGGTTCTCGATGTCGGAGCTCCCCGTCCTGCTGCTCACCGCTCGCAGCGGACCCGCCGACATTCAGGCCGGTTTTCTTGCCGGGGCCAACGACTACGTTACCAAACCGGTGGAAGCCACGGAGCTGAAATACCGCATTCGGGCGCTGACGACGCTGAAGCAATCCGTGAGCGAACGACTGCGCATGGAAGCCGCGTATTTGCAAGCGCAGATTCATCCCCACTTCCTGTTCAACGCCCTGAACTCGATCATGGCGTTAAGCGACGAAGATACGGCCAAGATGCGCAGACTGGGGGACGCCTTCACCTCGTACTTAAGAATCAGCTTCGACTTTCTCAATGCAGGCAAACTCGTCGAGCTGTCTCATGAGTTGGAACTTGTCCGCTCTTATCTGTATATCGAGAAGGAACGGTTCGAAGATAAGCTGAACATCGTCTGGGAAGTCGAACCGAACATGAGACTGACGCTGCCCCCGCTCACGATTCAGCCTTTGGTGGAAAACGCGGTTCGGCATGGGATCTTCGGACAGATTCGAGGAGGAACCGTGCAGATTCGCATTGTCCGTCAAGACGGCACCGCGCTGATCGAGGTTTCCGACGACGGAGTCGGAATGGACGACGACAAATTAAGCCGCTTGCTGGATTGGGCGGATCGGAGCAAAGGGATCGGACTGTCCAACACGAACCGAAGATTAACCCAGCTGTACGGGCAAGGCTTGTTCATCCGGAGCCGCCCCGGCGAAGGAACGACCGTTTCGTTCCTCGTTCCGGAGCGGAGTTAACACGTACGCGAAAGGCCCTCGTGTTCCGCTATTCCATGGAACGCGAGGGCCTTTGTCTGCCACAGTGGCTTAATGCGAGACTTTCAGCTTCTCGATGTCCGGGCCGGGCAGGCCTGTCACTTTGGCGATCAACTCGAGAGGCAGGCCTTCTTCCAGCATTCGGGACGCGACTTCGATCTTGCCTTCGGTCATCCCTTCCATCTTGCCCTCGATCTTGCCTTCGTTCAGCCCCTGCATGTAGCCCTTCCGCTCGTACGAGCTCATCAGTCCCATCAGCGGTTCCTCCTTATCGGGATATTCTTTTATAAACTCCGCCTGAACCTGTTTCTGCTCGGTCTTGGTCGATTTCATATAAGTTTCGAAGAACAACGTCATTAAGGATAGTTTAGCAAGGTTTTGCTCGCTTTGGAATATCATGCGCAGAAAGGCCATATACACCTCCTTGCGCTCCTTGCGCCTATACCCCATGCTGCTGAGCAGTGCGGCCGCGACCGGATTGTCCGAGCGCGCGAATGTCCTCCAATCCTGCCGGCAGAGCTGGAGGGCGTAGTAGTCGAACCTCAGCACTTCCTTGAACGGCAGCTTCCAGCGAAACGAGTCCGGCTCGACCGCCCTCGACCGGTGGCTGAACACGGCGATCGGCACGATCGGCTTGCGATGCTTCTCGTACAGTCTCGCCGCGTAAATAAACATCCGCTCGGCGAACTCCTCCTCCCGATACGACTGCGGCTCCAGGTGCACGAGAATGAATGCCTCCTCTTCCCTTAGACGCGTCTCGACGAGCAGGTCGACCCGCCCTTTTTTACCGCCCGTCAAATCAGTCACGACCTCTTCGGACAGGAACGCGACATGCTCGAAATCGAGCGCCTCCGCCACCTCCGGGAAAAACAATTCGATAAATTCCTTGAAAAAGGTACGCAGCAGCGTCTTGAACAACCGATCGTGATCGATCTCCATGGCCAACTCCCCCTTCATGCGGCCGGAAAAACAAAAAGCCGCCCGGCATTCCCACAAGGGAATGCGAGCGGCGTGTTCTTCACGGCCGAAATAGATTTTAGTATCGCTATTCTAGCATACTACGTCCTGGCTGTCTTGCCTTATCCGGCGGAACTATCTCGCCAAGTACCCTCCGTCGACGGGAAGGATGATCCCTGTGACGTAGTCGGATGCGGCCGAGGACAGAAAGACGCTGGCACCCGCCAAGTCGTCCGGCTTGCCCCATCTTCCGGCCGGGATGCGCGCATTCACTTGCGGCAGACGCGTGTCGTCCTGCAGCAAATCGGTATTCATCTCCGTCGCCATATAACCCGGTGCGATCGCGTTCACCTGAACGCCGCGGCCCGCCCACTCGTTGGACAGCGACTTCGTCAACTGGGCGATGCCGGCTTTGCTGACCGCGTAAGCGGAAGCGTTAAAGCCGCCAATGAAGCTGAGCATCGACGCCATATTGATGATTTTGCCGCTGCCCCGCTCGACCATGATCGCGCCGGCTAATCTGCACAGTTGGTACACCGCGGTGATGTTCAGCTCCAGCACCTTGTCCCAGCTCTCGACCGGCAAGTCGAGGCAAGCTCTGCGGTCGTGCATGCCCGCATTGTTGACGAGAATGTCGACCGTTCCACCCAGCACAGCGACGGCTTCCCCGAAGCTGCGCTCCAGATCGGCGCGGTCCATCAGATTGCCCTTCACCGCATGAACGGCCAGCCCTTCCGCTTGCAGCTCGGAGGCGGTCTGCGCCGCCGCGTCCGAGATGTCGAGGATCGCCACCTCCGCGCCCGCCGTCGCCAGCGCCGTAGCGATGCCCCGGCCGAGCCCGCGGCTTGCCCCGGTGACGATTGCCTTTTTCCCGGTGAGATCGAATAAGTTCAAGTTTGCCATAGCGGTTCATCGCCTCTCTATGATTGGATTACCGATGCACGATCATTTTCTTCCGAGTGTAAAACTCCACGCCGTCGCGCCCGTTCGCATGAAGATCGCCGTAGAACGATTTCTTGTAGCCGGAGAAAGGGAAAAAAGCCATCGGGGCGGGCACGCCCACGTTAACGCCCAGCATCCCCGCGTCGATCGTATCGCGGAACTCGCGGATCGCGCTTGAGCTGTCGGTATAGATGCAGGCGCCGTTGGCGAATTCCGAACGGTTGGCCAGCGCAACCGCCTCCTGCAGCGTATCGACGCGCATGACGGACAGCACCGGGGCGAAAATTTCGTCCTGCCAAATCTTCATCTCCGGATTCACGCGGTCGAAGATCGTCGGCCCGACGAAGTAGCCTTCGCCCCGCGCCGCTTCCGCTTCGCGGCCGTCCAACACAAGCTCGGCCCCTTCCGTCTCGCCGCTCTGGATGTAGCCCAGCGTGCGGGCTTTGTGCGAATCGCGGATGACCGGCCCGAGGAACATGTTCGGCTCCAGCCCGTTGCCGATCGACAAGCCCGAGGCCGAACGCCGGAGCGCTTCGACCAGCCTATCCGCTACGTCTCCCACGGCGACGACGACGGAGCAGGCCATGCATCGCTCTCCGGCGGAGCCGAACGCGGCGTTCGTAATTTCTTTGACGGCCAGCTCCAGGTTGGCGTCGGGTAGGACGATCGAGTGGTTTTTGGCGCCGGCGAGCGCCTGCACGCGTTTGCCGCCAGCCGCTCCCGTCTTATACACGTACTCGGCGACGGGCTGCGAGCCGACGAACGAGATCGCGTTGATGCCCTCGTTCGCGAGCATCTCATTCACGACGTCATGCGCGCCGTGCACGATGTTGAACACGCCGGCCGACAACCCCGCTTCCATCAGCAGCTCCGCCAGCCGATTGACCAGCAGCGGCGTTCTCTCCGACGGCTTGAGCACGAACGTATTGCCGCAAGCGATCGCGAGCGGGAACATCCAGCAAGGCACCATCATCGGAAAGTTAAACGGCGTAATGCCACCAACGACACCAAGCGGGTACCGGTACATGGACGACTCGATGCCCGTGGCGATGTCCGGCAGCGTGCTGCCCATCATCAGCGTGGGGGCCCCCGCCGCGAACTCGACGCACTCGATGCCTCTGAGCACTTCCCCGTAGGCTTCTCCGTAACTCTTGCCGTTCTCCGCCGTGATCAGCCTGGCCAGCTCGTCCCAATGCTCGACCAGAATCTGCTGATACTTGAACAGAATGCGAGCCCGCTTCGGCACAGGCTCCTTGCGCCATCTGCGGGAAGCTTCGGCCGCCGCCCGGACGGCCGCCCGCACGTCCTCTGCCGTCGAAAGAGGCACGTAAGCCAGCGTCTCTCCCGTTGCCGGATTCGGTACCGCCTCCGTCCGGTCCGATGCCGATTCCACCCATTCGCCGCCGATAAAGTTGCGCAACACCGTTGGATTGTTCATAGATGATTCCCCTCCTGGAAATGTTTGGATCACGCCTGCTTGACCATAACCGCTTCAATCTTGTCGTTCGTCGGCATCGCGTCGGAGCAGCTGTGGCTCGATACGACGATCGAGGCGGACGCGCTGCCGTACTCCAGACAGCGCGCGATGTCCCATCCCTGCATCAGCCCGTAGATGAACGCTCCGGCGAAGGAGTCGCCCGCTCCGAACGTCTTGATGACCTGCGCCGGAAATACGCCCGCTCGGTACACGCCGCCGTCCTTGGCGAAGGCGATCGAGCCGTCTCCGCCATGCTTGACGACGACCAATTTTGCCTCATGCCCGAACCATTGTTTGGCCGTCGCGAAATCCTCCGTCCCCTCCGCCCCTTCCAGCAGGTCGAATTCCTCCCGCCCTCCGAGGATGACGTCGCATTGCGCCGCCGCCATGCGGCAGTACGTATAGATCTCGTCTCTCGAAGCCCACGTGTACGGACGGTAATCGATATCGAACAGAAGAACGGCCCCGTGCTTGCGGGCCAGCTCGATCGTGCGGAACACCGCTTCGCGGGACGGGCTTCTCGCCAGCGCCGTGCCGCTGATCATGACCGCTTTCGCTTTCCGAACGTACGCCTCGTCCACATCGCCCGTTTCCAGATTGAGATCCGCCACGTTATCCCGGTACATCAGGATGCTGCATTCCGTCGGAGATTTGATCTCCGTGATCGCCAGCCCGGTAACGCTGCCCGGTCGATCGGTCACGACGCCGTCCGTATCTATCCCCTCCTTGCGCAAGTAATTCACGATAAACCGCCCGAACGCATCGTCGGCCACGCGCCCGATAAATCCGCCCCGCAGTCCGAGCCGCGAAGCCGCGATCGTAATGTTCGCCGGCGACCCGCCCACGTACTTCGTGAACGTCTGCGTCTCCTCGAGCAGCCGGTTGATCTCGTTCGCGTTCAAGTCGATGCACAGCCGTCCGACCCCGATCAAATCCAGCTCCTTGTCGGACCGAAAAACGATTCCATTCATAAGTTGTTCCCTCCTCGTTTTGCCTATCTAATCGATTAGCTAATCGATTAGATAGAGCTGTAAAAAAATCCTCGCTTACCGATCTCCTCATCGTCTGCCCTCCAACCGCACAAAGCGGCGGAAGGACAATCGAAACTTCGACGAGGTCAGGCCCGCTCACCGCCGCAAGTGCCGCGCACGATCAGCTCCACCGGCAGCACGACATTTCGGGCGTCGCGATTCGCATCCGAGATGCGATCCAGCAGAAGCTCTGTCGCCCGACGTCCGAGCTCGTAGCGCGGAATGCGGACGGTCGTCAGCCGCACGGAGCGGAACGCCGCAAGAAACAGATCGTCGAAGCCCATCACCGCCACGTCCTCGGGAACCCGCAGCCCTCGGTCAGCCGCCGCGTCCAGCGCGCCCATGGCGCCGATGTCGCTCATGTTGATGACGGCGGTCGGCCGCTCGCCGGGCGGCATATCCGCATAACCGAGCATTCTCTCGTAACTGGCCGCATATCTCGCTTCGCCGGACAACACCCACTCCGGCGGCACATCGATGCCGGCTTCCTCCATCGCCTGCCGATACCCCGCCGCGCGAAGCTCGCTGATCGGCGAGCCCGCAACGCCGGACATAAACGCAATGCGGCGATGACCCAGTCGAAGCATATGCCGGGCCGCCATCAATCCGCCTTCGAAGTTATCCGACTCGACCAGGTCCGCCTTCAACCCTTCGAGACGGCGGTGCGCCAGTACGAGCGGGAAGTTCCGCTCCAACAGCGATTGCAGCAGTTCCCGATCGGCTTCCAATGCGGAGGTGACGATCAGCCCATCGATCTTCCCTTCGCGGGCTTGCGCGACGGCCTGCCTCATTCGCTCCGGCTGATCGTTCGTGTTGATCATGTGCACGGCATAGCCGTGCTTCTGCGCCTCGTCCTCGCATGCCTTGGCGAGGTCGGGATAGAACGGGTTGGAGATGTCGGAGACGATCAGGCCGATCGTCCGGCTCTCCCCGGCGCGCAGCCCGCGAGCCGCGGCGTTGGGCGCGTAGTTCAGCTCGCGAATGGCGGCCAGCACCCGCTCCTTCTTCTCCGGACTGACGTAGCGGTTATTGTTCAGCACATAGGATACGGTCGCCACGGATACGCCCGCGTGCTTGGCGATATCTTTGATCGTACTCATCCGCAGCCTCCGGTCTAATCGATTAGATGTAGAGGAAGTATAGCATATGACCGTCGCGGGGAACAGCCCCCTGCGCCTATCCGCCTCCCATGTCCACACTCGCTGAATCGCGTAGAGGTTCTCTCCTGTTCAGCCAGCCTGCGATCCAACCGCTTACTTTTCCCGCCTAATACGCTCCTTGCGCACCGCTTCCCACAGGCCGTTCAGATAGACGGCTCCGAGCGCCCGGTCGTACAGGCCGTAGCCCGGTTTGCCTGTCTCGCCCCAGATCATCCGGCCATGGTCCGAGCGGATCGGCCCCTCGTAATCGAAGTCGCTCATCGCCCGAATGACCTCGTACATATCGATCGAGCCCGTGGAGGACAGATGCGCCGACTCCTGAAACGACTTCGGCCCGGTCAGCTTCACGTTGCGCGCATGAACGAAGTTGACGCGCCCTCTGCGACCGAACTCGCGCATCAGCTCCGGAACGTCGTTGTTCGCGCTGGCGCCGAGCGATCCGCTGCACAGGCACAGACCGTTGACCGGACTATCGTACAGCCCGATCATGCGTTCCAAGCTGGCTCTGCCCGTCATGATGCGCGGCAGACCGAAGATCGGCCAAGGCGGATCGTCCGGATGAATCGCCATTTTGATCCCGGCTTCCTCCGCGACCGGCATAATCTCCCCCACGAAGTAAGCCAGATTGTCCCACAGCTTCTCCTCGTCCACGCTCTCGTATTGCGCGAACAGCTTCTGAAGCTCGCCAACCTCGTAGCTGCTGTCCCAGCCCGGAAGACTGAGCTCTCCCGTCAGCGGATTCATCCGCTCGACGACCTCTTCCTCGTAGATCAGCGCCGTCGAGCCGTCCTCCAGCTCGTAGTCGAGCTTCGAGCGCGTCCAGTCGAACACGGGCATGAAGTTGTAGCAGACGACCGGCACGCCGGCCTCCCCGAGATTGCGCAGCGTCGTCTTGTAATTGGCGATGTAGCGATCGCGGGACGGCAGCCCCAGCTTGATATCTTCATGCACCGGAACACTCTCGATGACGGCCAGTTCCAGACCCGCGTCTTCAATGCCTTTCTTCAATTTCAGAATCGTTTCGAGCGGCCACGCTTCGCCGACCGGCACGTCGTACACCGCCGTGACGATCCCCTTCATACCCGGAATTTGGCGAATGTAC
>NZ_JBEPYQ010000047.1:0-48971 GCF_041641335.1 Cohnella sp.
CTTGCGGTACCAGTCGGTCCACTGCTTGAAGGCGGCGACTCCCTCTTCCGAAGTCAGATCCGGCCGCAAGCCGTCCTCCTCGTAAAACTCCGCTCCGTGCTGATAGAACGGGATATGGAAGTTTTTCTTCGGCAAGTTGAACGTCAGCCCGTTCTCCTGAAGCGTGGG
The DNA here is from genome assembly GCF_041641335.1 of Cohnella sp. Lineage (NCBI taxonomy): Bacteria > Bacillati > Bacillota > Bacilli > Caryophanales > Paenibacillaceae > Cohnella > Cohnella sp. The sequence goes on from NZ_JBEPYQ010000047.1 coordinate 169, forward strand.
GAGAATGCGCGCGACGTCGTCCCACGTATCCGGCGGCTTCAGGTCCAGGTCCTCGAAAATGTCGGTGCGGTAAAACATCATATAGTAGTTTTGCGTCTCGGGCAGGCCGTAGAAGCTCCCGTTATATTGGTAGGAACGCATCAGGCCCGGATTAAAGCGGTCGAACACTTCCTCGAAGCCGGGATAGCCGCTCAAGTCCTCGGCCGCTCCTCGCATGGCGAAGTCGACCGGGGTTTCCAGCGGAACGCCCAACGCCACGTCGGGCTGATCGCCGGCGACGTTGCCCAGCAGCAGCACGTTCGTATTCGGCATCAGGTTGATGTTCACCCGGATGCCCGTCTTCGGAGTGAAGTCCTGCTGCACCATCAAGTCCAGCAGATCCACGTAATCTTTGCCCCGCTGCACCCATACGGTCAGCGTTTCGTCGTCATCCCTGACGTTCGTGTCGTATTCCTGGAAGAACGAACGGACGAAATCGGCCGTCGAATAGCGCACCTTGCTCCATGAACCGGGCACCTTCAAGCCGGGATCGGCGTCGGGCGTGCGGACGACCAGGTAGTCCAGCTCCATCGCCTGCGATTCGATCGTCTGAATCCACGTATTCAGGCTCGTGCGCACCGTCCCGAATTCCGTAACGCGATTCGGAATGTCGTTAAACCGGTCGAGCAGCTTCTGCAGCCGATCCGCGTTAACGAGAAGCGCCGTAACCGAGTCGGTGTTCGCCTGGTTAAGTCCGTTCAAATACTCGCAAATATGCAGGAGCCGATCGATCAGCGCCTGCAGCTCCGCCTCCAGCCCAGGGTCGAATTTGCGCAGATCCCAAGTGCGGGCCGTATCGACGTTCTGATCGCTGCCGTAGCCGTAGTTGCCGGTAATCGCGCGAACGTCCCGCTCCATCCGGAGCAGCCGGTCTCCGATGTCGAGCAGCGATTCGGTTACCGGACGAACGGCCGATGTATCCACCACCATCTCGATCAGATGCTTGCCCTCTTCTAAATAGAAGAGATAGGGCTTGCCGTCCTCGGCGGCGATGGGAGCGATCTCGAACGCCTTGTTCGGCGCGAACCGGTAGCTCTGCATTTCCCGGAACGGAACCTCGCCGTCGATCAGCACCGTCCGGTACGCGCTGGATTTGCCGTTAAAGCCTTGATAATACTTCGCATCGATCGCGTAATAGCCCGACTTCGGCACCGCGATCTCCCATCCGACCCGTTCGCCGGGCTTGGTCCAGCTCGTGCCTCCGATTGCGTTGTAGACGATTTTCCCTTGCGGATCGGGAGAAATGTAGGGTTCGGACTTGCTCTGAAGCTGAATGGTGACGGAGGACTTGAACGCGTAGCGCTCCGCCTCGACGATGCCGTGCCAAGACTCCCCGCCGTTCGTACCCGAGGGGCGGTCCTTCAAGTAATCCTCGTAGGCGGGCGCCTGCCGCGGCGCAACCAGCTTGATCGAATGAAGCGACAACGGCCCTTGCCCGCCGACAAGCCGCAGCGTATGCTCGCCCGCCGTCAGCGCCCACCGGAGCGGCTCGGAACTGACCGCGTAATTCGCCGCCTTCTCGGCCCGCCAATCCGCCAATTCGTCCTGCACCGGCCGGATCTCGTTGCCGATCGCGTTGCGCTCGTACGGATAGACGCTATCCTTCCAGAGCCGGTCGAAGCTCACCCGCTCCGCCTCGGCGAACGGATACGCGCCGTCGATCTGAATCCCCCGCACAACGGACGAGAATCCCGCTTTAAGCGGTGTGTAGTCCAGTTCAAGCTCGTAGATGCCGTCGCGAGGCGCCTCGATCCGCCATTCGACCCAACCGCGCGAATTGCTCCAATCGAGCACGTCCGCTCCCTTCGCCTGATCGCGGCGGCGATCCAGCTGCGCTTCGGGGGCGGCCGAGGCGTAATCCTTCGCCATGACGATCGCTTCGGCGCCCTCGGCCGGCTTCAGCGCTTCATACTCCGCGCTTTCGATCCATTGAATATAAGGAGCGGGAGCGCCCTCCGAAGCTCCGATGCCGGATAACACCTTCTCCGCGCCGAAGACGGGATAGGCCTCCGTGTCCCCTGAACCGGATCGCCATAGCAGCGAGAACGCGGCTCCCAGCAGGACGATGCCGCCAACGAAAACAAGGGTCCGCGTTGTTTTCCGCCTCACGGATTTCCTCCTCCCCGCGATGTCAGGGACAAGCCGCTGTCGCGATCGAAGAAATGGGCTTTATCCATCCGAATGACGAAATTCGCCGAATCGCCCGGCTCGATCGGCGTATGGGCTTCCGCGCGGGCGGTCAGGCTCTCCTCGCCCATTCGCGCGTACAAGTAAGTATTCGAGCCAAGCGGCTCCCTCATATATACGGAGGCGCTTACACTCCATTCCGCATATCGCTGGACCGCCCCGGCTTCGCACAGCACGTATTCCGGGCGAATCCCCAGCACGACCGAGCGCAGATTGCCTTCCGCCGAATGAAGATAAGGATAGTAAGATTCCGGTATGCTCAGCTCCAGCCTCCTGCTGCGGAAGAAGAAGCGGTCGTCGATCGAGATGATCGAGCCGGAGACGAAGTTCATCTGCGGCGTCCCGATAAATCCGGCCACGAACAGATTGCTGGGCTCGTCGTACAGCTGCTGCGGCGGAGCCACCTGCTGAATCCGGCCGTCCTTCATGACGACGATGCGCGTGCCCATCGTCATCGCTTCCGTCTGATCGTGCGTGACGTAGACCATCGTTGTTTGCAGTTCCTTGTGCAGCTTGCTGATCTCCATCCGGGTCTGCGTACGCAGCTTGGCGTCCAGATTGGACAACGGTTCGTCCATCAGGAATACTTGCGGCTCGCGAACGAGCGCCCTTCCAAGCGCGACGCGCTGCTTCTGTCCCCCGGACAGCTGGCTGGGCTTCTTCGTCAGGAAGTGCGAGATTTCCAGCATCTTGGCCGTCCGGTTGACGCGAAGCTCGATCTCGCTCTTGGCCACCTTATGCAGCTGAAGCCCGAGCGCCATGTTCTCGAATACGGTCAAATTCGGATACAGCGCGTAATTCTGGAATACCATGGCGATATCGCGATTTTTCGGGGAGACGAAATTCATCAGCTTCCCGTCTATGTAGATATCGCCCTCGGACACCTCCTCCAGTCCCGCCAGCATGCGCAGCGTCGTCGACTTGCCGCATCCGGACGGGCCCACCATGACCAGGAACTCCCCGTCTTCGACTTCCAGGTGAAAGTCTCTGACCGCCGGGTCCGGCTCTCCTTTATAATATTTGTACACGTGGTTAAACGTCACGTTCCCCATCGCCCTTACCCCCACGATTTATGTTGAAAACGTTTCAAGTACGTGAAATAATGATATCAAATAAAATAACGATCGTAAACCGATATCTTTGCGTTTTTATTTTGTATGTGAATTTTATTCCTTGACATGAAAATGTTCCATGATACAATTTAAGCATGATAACCCTTTCATAAATTAAAAATGTATTCGCTGTTCGGCGCACGAGGGTTCATTATTATCCTATTCAGGGAGTGTCTGCTCATGAAATTGGGGAAAAGGTTCATCCGGCATTACCGTTTGGCAAGCTTGATCGCAATTATCGCCTTGCTGCCGCTGTTGGGCGCTTGCTCGGGCGGAGGATCGGGAGGTAACGCCTCTCCATCCGCTTCGAGTCCGCCCGCGTCCAGCTCGCCTGCCGCAAGCGCCTCCGAGTCACCGAGCGAAACGCCGGATGCCGAGCGCGAGCCCGTCACGTTAACGGTGCTGGCCTGGTTCATCGGTCCTAACCAAGCGTTGTTCGACAAGTTCCACGAAATGTATCCTTGGATTACGATCGAATCGAACACGAACATCGACAAGGCGGTCGTCAACAACGTCATCGCCGGGGAGAAGGCGGATCTCGTCTTCCTGGACGCGGGTTTGTCCCAATGGCTGTCCGGAGACCTGCTGGAAGAGCTGACTCCGTACATCGAGAAGGATCCCCGGATCCAAGGAGCGGTCATACAGGACGGCTTCATGGATGCGTTCAAGACCGGCGGCAAGCAATGGGTGCTTCCTTATGCCGACATTCCGATGTGGGTCATCGTGAACAAGGAGATGCTCCATAAGTACGGCTTGGAAATGCCCGGTCTCGACTGGACGTACGACGACTTCCTTGAGATGGCGAAGCAGGCGACGGATCCGGCCGCCAACGACTGGGGCGTCAGTGGCATGATCGACGAGTTCACGAACATCCTGACGATGGCCAACGGCAGCGCGCCGAACTATCGGTATATGAATGAAGACAGGAGCGCGAGTCTCGCGAATACGCCTGCCGTGTTGGAAGATTTGAAGTGGTCCCAGGAGCTGACGACGAAGTGGCACGTACGGCCGAGCGATATCGAGAGAGAGAAACTCGGCATGCAGGGCGATCCCGTGGAAGTGTTCCTGCAAGGCAACTCCCTGTTCACGCTCGGCGCCGACTGGTACTTGGAGACGCTCAAGAAAGCGGATTTCGAATGGGATGTGCTGCCGATGCCGGTGGGGAAAGCCAAGCAGGCTACCATTCACCAGACCGGGCTGATCTCCATTCCGAAAGCCTCCAAGCATAAGGAAGAAGCTTTCTTGTATCTCAGCTTCCTCTTCAGCAACGAAGCGCAAAAAACGATGATCGAAAACGGAAGCGGCTCCTGGGTGCAAGATCAGGAATTGCACAACTATTATGCGCAGGCGCCGGTATGGCAGGGCAAAAACGTCGACGCCGTACGCCGCAGCTCGGAAATCTGCTGTTACTCGCCCGACGCGAGCATTGCCGATCTTGTCACGCTGGTCGACACCGTCAACGGTCCGATCGCCAGCATGATTACCAAAGGCGGTGACTTCAGCAGCCGGATTCCCGCGGTTGAAGCTTATAATCTGAAAGCGGCGGAAACCAGAAAAGCGCTTGGCTGGTAAAGCGACAGGGGAGGAGCAGGTCTGTTGAATACGAATCTGAATTACGGAATGGATGAAGTCCCCTTCTCTCCCGCTACGCCGACGGATTCGCTCCTGTTCGTGTCAGGACAGGGAGCGACCGATCCGGTAACCGGGGAAGTGACCGCGGACGATCTGGAAGGCCAGACGCTGATGACCATACGGAACATTTCGAAAATACTGGCTCAATCCGGATTAACGCTGGAGGACGTCGTGAAAGTGAACATTTATTTGAAAAATCGCGCCGACTACGAATTGTTTAATCGCATATACGCCCGTCTCTTCCCTCGGCCTTATCCGGCACGAACGCTCGTCTATTGCGACCTCAACTTCGACTTGCTCGTAGAGATCGACGTCGTTGCCCAGCTTCGCAAGAGCACTGATTAATGATGGATGGATAGCACGGAGTGCATGGATCCCGAACGGGATTCATGCACTCTCTTTTTTCTATCCCGGGCGTAACCTCTCGTTCACCCGTGAAGCTGCGCAATCTCCCTCTCGCCAAGAGCCCGGTTGAATACAGCCAGACCTCCGAGCTGTCCGGCGAAGAAGTTGCCGATCTCGCCCGAACGGTCCACGGCGCCCACGGTGAAGTCGGCCCCTGCCGGGCCTCCGTCGAACAGGCCGCCTTCGTACAAATAAGGATTAAACCGCTCTCGCTCGTCCAGCTTGCCGTTCAGATAGGAACGGGCGTGTTTTCCGTCATAGGTGAAAGCGACGAATTGCCATCTGTCGAGCGGCACCGGCGTCTGGCCGATGGAGGCGTCCATGCAGTACAAGTACCCGGGCGTCGGTCCCCCGATCGACGAGACGTGGCCGCATACCTGGTCTCCGCTGTTCCAGATCGCCAAGTTCAGAAACAGCCCGTACTGCCGCTTCTCGTCCGTCTCGTTCCATATTCCGGCGATAAACTCGCAATGGCTCTGCGCCGTCCTGCGCCGCTTCACCCATGCCGCTACGGTGACCTCGACGTCGCAACCGGAGAGGTTCAAGCCTTGCGCTTGTTGGCGCGGAACCCTGAGCCAATCCCCTTCGCGCAGACTGGCGCTGTACGGGCCGAATACGCCGTCCTCCGCCCGTTCGATCGGACCGGACATCTCCAGCAGCTCGTAGCGATGCGGTCCCGGACCGTGAGAGACTTTGCTCTCCCCGGCAGGCTCCTGGAAGTCCCAGAAGGCGACCAAAGCCGAATGACCCTTAATAATAGAAGAAATAGAGTTGGTCATTGTCGCTCTCGACCCCCTTTCTCTCCTCGCTCCATCGCTTCGTAGACGTTCACGAGCCAAGCGGCCGTGCAGCGCACGATCGCTTCCACGTAACGCTCTCCCCGCTCCTTCGTCGCCCGGATCGGCGCGTCGGTATAGCCGTCCGCTCCGGTCAGCTCGCCGTGCCGGCCTATAAACGCGCCATGCGGGCCCGAATTGATCCAGGCCCGCTCCTCATGCTCGGTCGCTATCCGCCCGGAGTCGACCAGATCCTCCCGCACAGCCATCACCGCCGAAGTCTCGAAGCCTCCCGCGTGGCCCGGAACCATGCCGACCTCGTCGGCGTTTTCCTTGAGCAGTTCCTCTCGCGACAGGCTCCAATAGGAGGCCGAAGCCGTCCACACCGGATGCCTCACCGCCAGATCGCTCGCCGTCTGGTGCATGATCGGCTCGTTGCCGCCGTGTCCGTTCAGGAACGCGATTTTGCGGAAGCCGCCCGTTACGAGGCTCTCCCCGATGTCGCGCAGCATATGCAGATAAGTGGCGGAGGAGAACGACAGCGTCCCTCCGAACCTTAAGTGATGATCCGAGCAGCCGATCGTCAGCAGCGGGCAGAGCAATATCGGAATCTCGCGCGAAGCCTGCCCGACAGCGCGAACCGCCACCGCTTCCGTAATCAGACTGTCCGTATAGACGGGCAGATGCGGGCCGTGCTGCTCCGTCGCGGCCAGCGCCACGACGGCCAGACAGCCCGCTTCCACTTTTTGCTTAAGCTGCTCCCGCGTATGCTCGTGAAACCAATACGAGTTCATCGTCCATCGCCTCTCCTTGCGCCGAGAATTAAGCTTGCTTCCACATTCCCCAGCAGCGGCCGGGATGCTCCACGGTAAACTTCTGAATATTTCCGATATCCGATACGGTTACATAGCAGGTTTTACCGTCCGGGCCTCCGAAGGTCAAATTGGTGCAATCCGTCCCCTTCAGCCCGATCTCTCTGAGCAACTCTCCCTCCGGCGAGATGACGGCGATGACGCCTTTGCCGAACCGGGTAACGTACAGATTGCCGGCCATGTCGCAGCGCATCCCGTCCAGCAGATGATCGGGAAACTGGGTCAGCAGCCGCTTGTTGCTCACTTCTCCCGCGGCAGTCAGATCGTAGGCCCATATTTTGCGCTGCACCGTCTCGTTCACATAGAGCACGTCGTCTTCCGGACCGACCTCGATGCCGTTCGTCGTGCCCATGCCCGCCTCCAGCAGCTTCACCGTTCCGTCCGGATCGATGCGCCACATATTGCCGGTATGGTCGTCCCAATTCGGATCGCTCGCATAGATGACGCCGTTTCTGGCGATCGCGATGTCGTTGGGCTGATTCATCCGCGGCTCATGGGCGTGAACGGACACCTCCCGCGTCTCCATATCCACCTTAAGAATGTTGTGGCCCGTAAAATCCGCGATAAACATATCGCCCGCACGGTTAAAACGAATGCCGTTGCCAATGCTTCCTGTAGGCAATTCGACGAAGATGCTTCCTTCTCCTTGCGGAGTCACCCGGCCGATCGTCCCCGACCGCGCATAATTGACCGCGTACACGTTGCCCTTCCCGTCGCAGGCCGGACCTTCGATTCCAGCGGTAAAGCTGCCGGGCGGCGTAAGAGCTCTCGCTTCATTCATGCCGCTCACCCTCCTGTCTCGTTTCTAATGGAATCCCCCGTCTACCTTGTAGCTCGCACCGGTAACATAAGAGGAAGCGTCGGACAGCAGGAACGCGGCGACCTCGTTAATCTCGTCCGCGCTTGCGCTGCGTCCGAGCCAAGCTCTCTGCCGGATCGCGTCCCTTTGCTCCCCCGTTTGGTTCGCCACCCCCTCCTTCGTATCGAAGTCTCCGGGCACGAGCGCGTTCGCGCGAATGCCGTATTCCGCATAGTCGGCGGCGATGACGCGCGTCATCTGCTCGACTCCCGCTTTGGCCGCCCCGTAGGCGAGGCATCCCGGCGACACGACTTGCCCCAGAATCGAGGAAGTGTTGACGATGGAGCCTCCGCCGGAACGAATCAGCAAGGGAAGCGCGTACTTGTTCAGCAGGAACGTGCTCGTCAGCGTCCCCCGGATGGCGCGCTCCCATTCCTCCAGCGACATCTCGACGGCCGGCTTCCAACCGCTTGTGTATACGTTGTGATAGGTTCCGTCCAAACGGCCGAACACGCGCTCCACGTCGGCAATGACCGCCTTGACCTCCTCCTCGTCGCACATGTCCGCCTGCCTGAGCTTCAGGCGGCGCTCCCCGTAACGTTCCTGCAATTGCGCGATGTCGGGATAGCGCTCCAGCGGCGTGAGATCGCAGCCGTAAACCGTAGCTCCTCGCTCCAGGAACATGACCACAGCCGAGCGGCCAAGCGTTCCCAGGCAGCCGGTAATCAGAATCACCTTATCCTGCAGCGTGTTCATCTTAATCCCCTTCCTGTCTCTCGTTCGGAATGTCGGTATCGGGCGGATAGCAGCGGATTTCATAGATTGCGGCGGACGGGTCTCCGTTCGTCTCATGTACGACGACGCGCAGCCGTTCGGCGGCGATCGGCTGCGCGAACGGAATGACGAGCCTGCGCTGGTAGTTGTCATTCAACTCCGCAACCTTCTCCCAGCCTCCGTCGGCATTAGCCTCGATCGTCAGTTTCTTCGGACATTGCGGGTCTCTGTACAGCGCCGGGTACTGCATATACCCGCGCAGCAGATGGCCGGGCAGAGTCAGCTCGACCGAGCCTATCCCGACCGGCTCCAGCCACGTCAGCTCCAGCCATTGGGGCAGCGCTTGGGACGGATCGGAGCGCCACAGGTTCGTATAGCGGTACGGCCTCGTCACGCCGCTGAGCGCATTGGCCGCTTCGTAGCACCTTTGCGGCGGCTCGACTTGGAGGCTCATCATGACGCCGTTTCCGAGCTTGCGCATTTTGCCTTCGCCGATCTCGTAGGCGCTTACGTGTCCGGGCTCAAGCGAAGACGCCGCATGCCATTGGACATGCGGGTTAGCCAGCAGATCCAGCCTCACGTAGCGGCCGCGATACTGCTGCACGTCGAGCTGCAGCGGCCATTCGATCCACTGCTCCTGTCCGGCCGGAACGGTCAGCGAGGCCGAGGCGAGCGGTTCCCCCGGAGAGACCCGATAGTCCCACAGATGGTCTACGGCATAGAATCGGGCCTCCACCTGCTGCGGCTCGCCGGATTCGTTGCTTAAGTTCACGGCCAACATGTCGAGGCGATCCGCTCCGACCGCGATCCATTGCCCGCGCCTTGCCGTCAGCGCATCTCCTTGTCCGGGTGCGGGTTCGGAGGAAGCGAGCGCCGCTTCGCTGCTCGCGCTAGCCGTCGCCCGTCTGGCCAGGTCGCGTTCGTCCTCGTTCCTCGCGTTCAGGAGGAAGCAGCCGTCGCGCAGCAGCGTCTGCTGCACCTTGCCGATGCTTCTGTCCGGCACTTCGCGAACGCGTATGCCTTCCCGCAGGGCAATCGCCGCGGCCGTGCCGGCGGCTTGGCCCATTAACGCGGTCGTCCCCATTACCCGCACCGTGCCGAGAGCGGCATGAGTCACGCTGACGTTGCGTCCGGCCATCATCAGATTGTTCATTCCTTTGGCGATGAGGATGCGCAGCGGTATGCCGAAAGGCCCGACATAGCTTTTCGCCATATAGCTCTGTCTCTCCGGCGCCTCGACCGCGGACTTCTCGCTCACCTCCGCGAGCAGCCCTCCCGGCTCGTGCAGGTCGATGAACCAGCCTCCGTAAGCCGCCTCGTCGGGAAATACCGTTCGCAGCAGCGGGTCGTGCTCCGTCATCCAATATTCGCCGACGATCCGGCGGCTCTCCCGCTTGCCCGGCACCTGTCCGATCCAGTCCAGCGCGTAATTCCGCGCTTCCTCGCGGACGACGGGGTCGCGGTTTTTAATATAATCCCAGATGCCGAGGGCATGCCGGGTTAACTCGTGGCGCAGCGTTTCGTTGTCATGGATCGTATGCCACGGCACGGACAACTCCAGCCACCAGAAGCCGCTGTACGGATTTACCCCCCTGCCCCGCTTCCAGAAGAAATCGGGATCGGCGTAACGAACCGCCCAATCCGGAGCCGTGAACGGCACCGGGCGGCCGACGTCTTTCGCCTTGATATGGATCGAGCTGCCCATGACCGCTTCGCTGGCCTGCTCAGGAGCGTGCGGTTCTCCGAACTCATCGCGGCTTTCCGTTCCGTAGCGCCACTCGCAGCCGGCCAGCGCGGCGACGACGCCGTCCCCGGTACAGTCGATGAACGTCTCCGCGCTCAGGCGAAGCTCCGTCTCCGCATTCCCGACGCGCGCCACGACCGCCTCCACCGTCCGCTCGTCGCGCATAACGACATCGATGACGGCGGAATTTAATCTGATCGTCAAACCGGGCGTCGATACGGCCATATTGTACATGACCATATCCCAGACGCTGTTGATATAGCCGTTGTCGAACACCGGGCTCTCGTGATTGATCGCACGCTCCTCGATCAGCAGCTCGGAGATGATGCCCGTCTCGCGCGCGTAGGCATGAAAGCTAGCCGCCCCTTGCGGGGGAACGCGTATTTCCGACGAACTGTTGCCGCCGAACACGGGCCGATCCTGCACAAGACACACTTGCGCCCCATGTCTTGCCGCGGCCACCGCCGCGCAAAATCCCGCCAGACCGCCTCCGCACACGACGATATCGTAACGCTCCTCAACGATGCGCGGGCCTCCCGCCGTCCTCTGCCATGCGTTCACTTTGCTACCTCCGTGAATTCAAGATTCGACGCAGAAACCGCTTCTTAAACCGCTTCGCGATCCGATTTGGTCTGTTCGAACGGTTTCTTTATGGAAAAGAGACGCCCCGATAGCGGATAACGCAGCCGTACAGCTCGGCCGAGCCGACGTACAGCGTATCGTCGCCGCGCTCGTACGCAAGGCGGGAGAGGTGATGAATGTTGCCGAACTCGGTCGGCAGCGAGTTCAGCTCCCGATTGTCCTTGATCATACGCGGCCGACCCAGGTCGACGAATCCGCGATCGCGGGAGAAATAAAACACGTGACCGGCCTCCTGCTCCCCGCCGTAGACGCCGATCGCTTCGCCATCGCCGATGCGCACGAAATCGCGAAGCTGGCCGCTGGCGTACAGTCTGCCGTACACCGTTCGCTGGCGCAAATCGGGAGTCAGCGTAAACAGCAGGCCGTCCATCGTGCCGGCGACGATCGTGCCGTCCGCCAGTACCGTTCCGCCCGTCAGCAGCGCCTTGAACATCCGTCCGCGGATCGACGCCGCCTTCACGGCCAACGTCTCGGCCCGCTCTTCCGCGAGCGAATAGACGATCAGCTCATCGTTCTCCCCGCTTAGCAGCAGACGGTCATCGTCCAGCGGAAGCAACATCCCGTCGTTCGGCTCGATCTGCAGCCCCTTGAGTTGGCGGAATCGTCCGTCCCTGCCGATAAGATAGACGGCTCCTTCTCCGTCGCTGCCCAGCAAGCTTCCGTCCACAGTCGCGGCATGAAGCCGGATCAGCTTAGGCCCTTCATCCCCTGCCCATTGCTCCGCTCCGCCTCCGATCGGATCGACCAGCAAGATGCGTCCGTCCGTCGTCAGGACGGCTGCCCTGCCGCCGCCGAACGGAATGCAGCTCGCCGGACCTCCCCCTTCATAGAGAGTGCGAATCCGCGACGGCCGATCTTCACCAAACTCGGACTCCGTCGCAACGATGCTTCCGCGCCCTCCGAGCGTACACAGCTTGCCGCCGGAGACATGCAGATGCCGAACAGCCGTGTCCTTCCAGTCCATCGTTTGGTGCAGAGGCAGCGTGCTCGTCTCTTTCGCCTCGATATGCATGAAGGCGGCGCTGCCGACCCCGTTGTAATCCGGCTCGAAGTACGGCCGAAGCTTCGCATCCGGCGCATCCGCCCCTGGAGGCTCCAGCTTGCCGACGTCGACGGCGAGAATGTACGGAGAAAACTCCCCGCACACGTCCACCATATGAAGCAGCCCTCGATCGTCGAAAATCATCTCGCAAATGTATTGCGAATCTTTGCCGCCCCAAGTGATCAGTCCGAGATTTTCCGGTCGGCCGCCGCCGAGCAGATCCCAGCGCACAAGCCGGATCGGGCAGTATTCGTCGTGCGTCTTCAGCCCGTAGTAGAGAACGAAGTTGCCATCCGCGGCGAATCCCCCGATGCCGTAGCCGTTCACGGACGGCACGTCGGCGGGCAGAATCGAGCCGTGCCGGGTCGCCTCCAGCGTCTCCGGGTCCAGCTCGATAATCTCCCCGTCCATATTGCCGACGAGCAGCAGCGTATTCCGCGGCGTATGAAGCGCGAAAATAAACTGCCGCCGGTGCTTCGTGCCGCTCGGAGGAAGGAAACGCAGCTTCAGATCCTCGATCTCGTCCTTCTCGGGATCGTATCTCCAGAAGCCTCCGGAATAGGAGCTGCCGTACAGCCGCCCTTTCGCGTCCTTCACCAGACGGCAGGAAGAGAACTCGGAAACTTTGCCGTAATCTTTTACCTCGTTCGTCTCCAGGTCGATTCGATAGAAATGGCCTCTCATATAGCCGAGAAAATAATAGAATCGCGGATCGTTGCCGAGCATGCCCCCGTAGATGCTCTCCCGCGGCACGGGAATGCCCTTGATCTCCGCCGCGTTCGTGTCCGGATCGACGAGCATGAGAATCGAACCGGGGTACCCCTCCCACGGATGCTCGTAGTGCTGCTCGAACATCCACTGCCGATGGCCGGGCGCCGGAGCCGTATTGTGCGTCGCCATAATAAGCCGCCCGTCCGGCATGAAGTCGATGCTTGTATGGATTTTACTGGGAGGCATCTGCCGGTCATCGACGATCCATATTTTCGCCACGTCGAAAATAAGACGCAGCTCCCCCGTATCCGGATCATATTCGTACAGCAGCGCGGTCAGCGGCTTCTCGTTCTCCCCGCATACGCTGACATAGAACCGACCGTCCGGAGCGCGCACGAAATCCCAGACCGCGTTATGCCCCTCTTCGTTAGGAAGCTGCGTAAAGCGCACAAGCTCCTCCGGTATGCCGGCTAACAAATTCGTTGTCACCGTCTGTTCCTCCCCCAAGACCTATTCGTAGACGATATGAAGCTGCGGCGTCTCCAGTCTCTTCCCTGCGTGCAAGGAGTCCATCGCGGCGCAGATCATCCCGGTCGTCAGCAGCGTCCGCTCGGACGGAAAAGGCTCTCTGCCGTTGACGATGAACGCCTCGATCATGCGGGTAAGCCGTTCGAAATGAGCGAACGGCCGATCCAGATCGCTGTCGCACAGCGCCGCCGTTACCCGGTCGCCGTCGTGGCGGAAGGCGAAGCTCCACTGCTCGACCAGCCGTTGGAACTGAACGATATACCCCTGCGTCCCGTCCAAGTACTCGATCGCGAACAGCGCCGGGGCCGGTTCAAGCTCCCTCGGATGCTTGGCGGACAGCCCCGGAATCGCGCTCAGCGCTTGAAGCATCAAGTCCTCCGGCCATTCGCCCCGGTCCATCGCGGCCCAGGCTTCACCGCCCGTTCCCCGCAGCAAACTTATCGCTCGGACGCCGGTTTCTCCGCGCGCCCTTCGCTCCGTAAGCGATTGCAGAACTTCCAGCGCGTGTATGCCGTAGCCTTCCAATCCGCCCGAACTGATAACGACGGCCTCTCTCAGCGAATGCAGCAGCCGCGGATCGAAATTCGGCACGTAATCGCAATGCGGAATAGACGAGCCCCCCATGAACGGAATGCCTCTGGCTTTCATCTGCTCGTACATCCATACCGCATCGTCGTAATCGTGGGCCAGATGCTTGTCGGAAAATATCGGAACGGCCAGACCGAGTTCGTCCAGCGCCGCAAGCGTCTCCTCCAGAAACCGTCTGCGGGGATACATCATCTGCTCCTTCTCGTTGATGGGATAATCGCCGTGCTCCCCGATGATGACGACTCCGTCGATCGGCTCCGGACAATGGCTGGCCATAATAGCCTCGCGGATCGTCGCGCAGATCGGAATGCCCCGGCGCGCCGCCTCCTCCCTGCTCATATCGTTAGCGGGAACCTGATCGGTATAGAGGCTGACGACCTCAATGCGAGGACGATAGTTCAGACGGCCGAGCAGCCTGCCGACGATGACCTCCGCATGGGAATTGTGCCTGTACTCGGTGACGATCGCCGCCACCCTTTTCCTGACGCTGCCGCTCACCTTCAGACCCCCCTGACCGCCGACATGACTCATCGGCTAGCTGTTAAGTGAATTTTATCGTCGATCTCGGGTTCCGTCAATCGGTTTTTCACGTATGTGCAAATGTTTTTGTATTTTGTGTAATTTGATGAAGAGAAGATACAGATTCGTTGTATATCATTCATAGACATGAAATGGAGTAGAGTGGGGGGCGGAAGTTAACAAACGGGGAAAGGCGGGGCCAAGCGAAAGGAAAACGGGGATCGGTCAAGCCGTATCCCCCGTATTCTTATTTCATCCGTTTGATCCCGACGATGCCGAGAATGAGGCCGGCGAATCCGGCTGCGGACAAGACGATTTTCAGCCATAGCGGCGGAAGGGCCATAGAGAACCCCAAGCACAGCAGTCCGATGACCAGAAACATGACGGGGGCGTTGGAACGTTTGTTCAATTCGATAACTCCTTTTCCTGGTAAGCGTGTTAGGTTTGAATCCATTATATCACTATCCCCCAAGCTAACGCGTCCCCTGCTTCATCCCTTTTACCGATATCCCTTTCGGTCAGTTCACATCACACCTGTTCTACCGCTTTTCGCCCGCTTTTGCCGCTATCCCTTCCGGTCAGTTCGAGTCTTACGGCAATCATTCCTTAAACTTGGATGATCTGCTCCTTTTCGAACGGAACGAAGCAAATCCCTCACACTTCATAATTCCGTTCTTTTTCAAAAGATAGTCTCAAACTGAATCATTGGGATACCTCTTAAGTTGCTAAACGCTGATTCACAGCCGTGAGGATGATGTATTGAATTAATCGGGATAGCTAGCTTATCGCTAAACACTATAACCAGATTTCTGAGCTGTCGGGATACAGATAAATGGAGGATATGTCATGACCGATCTCGCAGAAGGAGTACGACCAACCTGATTAGACGGGATACCGGCAAAAGAGCGGAAAAGGCACTACATACAGATTCAGAATGTGAAGCAGACAAACTGAGTAGATGGGATACCAGCAAAAGAACGGAAAAGGCGCTACGTACGTATTCGAAATGTGGTGCTGACAACCTGACTCGACGGGATACCGGCAAAAGAACGGAAAAGACGCTACCTACGTATTCGGAATGCGGTGCTGACAACCTGACTCGACGGGATACCGGCAAAAGAAGCAGAAAACGATAATCCCGCCGCCGGGGATCTCTACACCCGCATTTCACCTTGGGTATGCCGAATCGCTCTGGCCAGTTCTCTTGAAATATCTGCTTTAGTACGTTGCCCCCATATGCCTGCCCTAACAGAAAAGCCCCGCATTTTCCGGCGAAAATGCGAGACTTCTCTCTTAACCTCCGATAACGATGACGACGTTGCCCTTCTTGCGCCCCGTGTCCACGTAGCGGTGAGCCTCGGCGGTCTGCTCCAGCGGATAGCGGCGGTCGATGACCGGCCGGAGAGCTCCCGTATCGCAGAGTTCGCTAATGTAAGCGAGGTTTTCCTTGTTCTGCATCAGCCCCGCGGTGGCGAAAATCGCCTTCCGCCCGCCGGACGCAGCCGTTCGCAGCATATTGATCAGGATGGACGCGGACGGAACCGTGGACAAATAGATGCCTTTGGGCGTCAATGCGCGCTTGCATTGCCCGTAGGTGCGTTTGCCGACCGCATCGAAAATGACGTCATAGGTTTGACCGTTTGCGGTAAAATCCTCTTTACCGTAGTCGATGACCCGATCGGCCCCCATCGTCTTGACGAGTTCCGCATTGGCCGCGCTGCACACTCCCGTAACCTCGGCCCCGAAGTGCTTGGCGAGTTGCACGGCATAGATTCCGACCGCTCCGGACGCGCCGTTGATCAGCACCCGCTGACCGCTGCGCACTTTCGCCTTATCGCGCAGAAAGGTCAGCGCGGTAAGCGCGCCGTCGCATACCGCGACCGCCTCTTCGTAGGTCAGTCCGGCCGGCTTAACGATGAGCGGAGCCGTCTCCGGCAAGCACACGTACTCGGCATAAACGCCGAACATCTTCGTGCTTAAGCCGAATACTCGATCTCCCGCTTTGAACGAGGCTACGCCGGCTCCGACCGACTCAACCTCTCCCGCCAGCTCAACGCCCAGGATCGAGTACTTGGGCTTCCTAAAACCGTAGAGGAATCGGACCAACAGGGGATCGCCTTTGCGGAAAGCGCAATCCGACGGGCCTACGGTACCCGCGCGTACTTTGATCCTCACTTCGTTGCTCTTGGGGACCGGCTTCTCCGCCTCTTGAAGCCGGAGAACGTCCGGCGTTCCGTACTTCGTGCACACGATCGCTTTCAATCCCAACACCCCCGGCATCGAATAACTGCAATCGATCGTAGTGTACCTGTAGGCAAGGAAGTCCGTGAAGCTACTTAAGTATCGTTTCCGGCTACAACAGCCCCAGTTCTCTTGCGCGCGCGACCGCTTCGGTGCGCCTCAGAACCTGCAGCTTGCCGAAAATGTTCCGGTTATGACCTTTCACGCTGCTAAGCGCGAGAAACAGCCTCTCGCCGATCTCTTGATTCGAGAGCCCTTGCGCCACGAGCCGAAGCACTTCCAGTTCCCGCTCGCTTAACGGCTCGACCAGCGGCTGAACCTTCGGGATTGCGGACCGGAACGCCGCCAGCAGGTTGGCGGTATATCCCCGTTTAATCCCTCGTTCGAACGCATCGGACAGCAGCCGCTCCATCGGCTCTCCCTCATCGACGAAAATCCGTACGAAGCCGCCCGGTTCGGCCAACGTCAGTGCATTGCGGAGCAGCTCCAAAGCTTGGTTCCCTTCCCCGGCGGCTTTCCTGGCGAGCGACTCTACGATCAACGCTCTCAGCCGCTCGTCCTCCCAGCCCGACTCCTCCATCCGTCGCCGAAGCGGCTCCAGCAAAACCAAGGCGGCAGTCCAGTCTCCCCTGGCCAAGCATAAGCGCGCCTGACAGAGGGGGAGCTCGTGCCGACGGACCAGCTCTGCGGCCTTCTCCGCATCGCCTTCGCGAAGCAGCAGATCCGCTCGCGCGGCGGCAATCTCGGGGAGCCGATGCAAGAAACCGTGCCGCTCCGCAAGAAGCTCCGCTTTAGCCACAGCCGCCGAAGCGCCTGCCTCGTCATCCTGCGCCAGCTTCAGGCGGAAGAGAAACAGCTCGCACGCCAGCTCTCTGTCGGTGTTCTCAAGCAAAGGCGCGAACCGGGCGCCAGCCCGCCAATGCCTCCAAGCTTCGTCGAGTTCGTTTCGTTGGTAGCTGATGCGCGCCAGGCCGAGATGCGCTTCGCAGACGGCCGGCAGAGGCGCTTCCCCGACTTTCCGCAGTACGGACCGATACGTATCCGCAGCCAGCTCCAGCCGATTGGCCCCTTCCTGCACGCTGCCCAAGCCGAGCGCCGACATGACGCCGATAATATAATGGCCGATCTTCTCGCTGACCGCGAGAGCTTCGGCATACGCCCGGCCGGCCGCCGCGCGATCCCCGCGCAGCTGGTATGCGTAACCTAACGCCCAGGTCGTGGCGGTGCGGACAGGCAAGTTACCCGGATGCAGATGGTCCAGAGCGCGGCGGGACTGCTCCATAATGACGTCCGCCTGATGCATCGCAACGGCTACGGTCGCCCGAATAGAGGCGATATGACCTATCAAATCGCGCCCGCGGTCGCCCAGGTCCATCGCTCGCATAGCCGCTTCGGCATCCAGCAGTCTCGGCTCCGCGTCGGCCATCCGGCCGACGAACAGCAGCGCCGATGCATACAGAACTCCGAGCGCCGGCCTGGCGCTTAGCTCCGGCTCCGGCAGCGACTTCAGCCAGTCCAGCACCGGGACCGCCGCTCCGCGAAAGATCAGCGGCATGCCCCTGCCTTCGATCAGCCGCGCGGCGCGATCGACGTCTCCGGCCGCGGCGGCATGACGGAAAGCTTCCAGCTCGAAGCCTTCGTCTTCGTACCAGACGCTCGCGCGTCCATGCAATTCCTCCTCGCCGCCAGCCAGCCTAAGGCGCCGCTGCAGCAATTCGGCGAACAGATGATGGTAGCGATACCATCGGCGCTCGTCGTCCAGAGGAACGACGAACAGATTGGTCTGCTCCAGCGACCGCAATACCGTCTGTCCGTCCGGCTCACCCTCCTTCATTCCGAGGACCGCGTCGCACAGCGAACCGCACATGCGCTCCAGAATGGAAGTGACAAGCAGAAACTTCTGCACCTTTTCCGGCTGCCGCTGCAAAACTTCTTCCATTAAATAGTCGACGATGTAAGGATGGTTCCCGGTAAAATCGCGAACGAACCCGTCCGCGTCTTGCCGGCCCCGCGACGAAAGCGCGGCCAATTGCAGTCCGGCAACCCAACCCTCAGTGCGGGCTTCGAGCAGCGCGACGCTTTCCGGCGACAGCTCGAGCTCCATGACCCGGTTGAGAAATAACGAAGCCTCAATACGGTTGAATCGCAGATCCGGCACCCGCAGTTCCGTCAGCTGGTCCCTTGCGCGCAGCTTGGCCAGCGGGAAACCGGGGGCTTTGCGAGTGGAGAGGACAAGATGCATTCCAGGGGGCAGCTGCTCGATCAGAAAATGGATCGCCCTGTGGATGGGCTCGGCTTCGATCGCATGATAATCGTCAAGAACGAAAATAAAAGAAGCTTCGAGGGAGAAGATATCGTTGATCAGCGACGTCATGATCGCTTCGAGCGGCGGCAGTTGGGGAGATTGCAGCACGCCAAGGACGCCTTCCCCAATGTTCGGGGAGACGGTTCTTAAAGCCGCGACGAAATAGGCAAGAAAGCGCGCCGGATCGTTATCCTCCTCGTCCAGCGACAGCCAGGCGGCCGGTCGGTCGCAGCCGGCAAGCCACTGTCCGGCCAGCGTCGTCTTGCCGAAGCCCGCGGAAGCCGAGATGAGCGTCAGCTTGCGTCGCAGTCCCTCGTTCAGCCGGTCGGTTAACCGATCGCGGCGGACCGCTTGCGGCCGCGGCGGGGGAATAAATAATTTCGTGGATAGAATGGGTATGGACATGGCTTCATTAACTCTCCCCATGAGTACCGGAACCGGACGATGTCATTGTCCGCACGGTCGACTGACAGCCAGGCCGGGCACTCCACAGCCTGCTCGGCCCGACGCGGTTCGTCCCCATCGTTCACGCTCTCCCGAAGTGATGCAAACCCTTTGTCAGAAATTATACCACAGGGATGGCATGCGGAGGAGTTCGATCTATTTCCCCAATGTCGCCATTCCTATTGTTTAGCGCATTTTCTTTCGGGCATTCGACGATTATTCCTGTTTCCATCGGGCAAATTATTGTGAAAGGGGGGATTTTCCATCAAACGGTTTTGGAAGGCCGTCGCATTTTTGCTGATCGTCGCTTTGTCTGGAATCGTCCTTTATTTTTCCGTTTCCATTCCCGTAGGTTAGGAAAAATAGAGTTTGGTCAGTTTCTCCGACGTACGGGTCGCAAGCGCTTGGGTCGTCAGCGTCGGATTGGGACCACCGATTCCATTGAAGTGCACGCTGTTGTCGGCGATGAACAGCCGTTTTACCTGGTACGCCTCGCAGTTCGTGTCCACAACGTACCCCATCCGCATCGTGCTTTCGAGGTGAAGCATGAAGGCGAACGGCGTATCCGAACGGATGATCGTCTTGGCGCCGGCTTCCTTGAGAGTTTCGCAGGCCAAACGGGCCAACCGGTCGCGTCTCTCCAACGTTTTGGGACTAGGGGTGTAATAGACGACCGGAATCGGACCGTTCTCGTCCTTCAGGAGCGGATCAACCTCCACCCGGTTGCTGAACATCGTTTCATCGTCCGTAAGAAGGAGATAGGTCATCGTTCGGGTATAGTTCGTCATCAGCTCTTTCAGCGCCGGACCGACTACCCTGCCGCGGATATTCCACGGTTCTCCCGTCTTCGGCGGATTGAGAGCGTCGTACCCCGCTTCGCTGAAGCCGTAAGTCAGGAAGGACATCAATCCCGGACTCAGGCAGGATACTTGAAAGATTCCGGTTCCCGGAATGTCGACTCGGGCTCCCGACGTGTGCCCCATATAGGGATAGACGGACGGCAAGCCCATGATGCTCATGAGATCCTTCTCGTCGAAAACCCCGCCTACCCAGTCGAAGCAGTGGTTGGTCAATCCTCTGCCCACCCATGCGTTGCGGGGCAATCCGGAATTCAGCCACAACCGCGGCGATTCGATGCACCCGCAAGCCATGACGACGGCTCTGGCCGTCAATTCGCCGATCTCTCCCGTCCACGTATCCCGGAATTGGACGCCCGATGCGCGAAGCCCTTCCTTCGGATCCTGCTCCGTCAAGATCTTAATTGTGAAGGAATTGGGCCGGATCGAGACGTTGCCGGTTTTGAGCGCGAGCGGAACATAGCTGACCAGCGTACTCCTTTTGGCAATGGTGTCTACCGTGGGACCGGTCGTGCAGCCGTTGACGCAATGCCCCCTCAGGGTGCAGCCGACCATGTTGGACAATTGTTCCATGGAATAGTTGGGATCCATCAGATGCTCGTTGGCTCGCAATATCGCGTTCGGATTCGGACGGTAACCCGGGGTCGTGACGTTCAACGTCGGAATGAGCTGATAGCCGGCTTTCTTGGCGCCGTAATAGAACAACTCTTCTTTCGGGGTCGTCGGCGAAAACTGCACGGGCAGCGTCGCTTCCGCTTTCTCGTAATAAGGGATCAATTCATCGTAGCTGATCGGCCAGATCCCGTCGATCGCGGACGGAAACGCTCGCGGCGATTGCGACCAATAATGCTGCGTCGTTCCGCCGACGCCGGCAAGCTGCCAGATATCTCCCTTCTGTCTCATGATCCGGTGCCAAGGTGTACGCCGCCGGTCGGCCGGCCCAAAGCGGAAAACGCCGGACACCACATCGTTCATATTGTTTTCGTATGAATTATAAATCCTCTTATAGATCCCTACATCCAAGTCGTCATAGCTGGAGCTCCATTCTCCTCCTCGCTCACTGTTCGGATTTTGCCACTTTTTATTTCCGTAGAACGGCCCGGCCTCCATCACCAGAACTTTTAACCCCATTTCTCCAAGCTCCTTGGCCGCGACGGCGCCGCCTCCGCCGGACCCGATTACGATTACGTCGGCATCATACAATGTAAGATTCCCCTCCTTCGCGTACGATCGTAAGCTGAAAACCGAGAAGCGCGCGGTACCCGAGCGATACGCCCGGATATCCGACCTGCCTCCAACTGATCGGGAAATGCTCCAGTCGTCTTTGGGTCGGCGTCGCCAGCCGGGTCGTTCCGTAAGCGGACCATTCCGAGTAATTGCCGAACATCGTCTGCCGGTTCAGAAAGTCGACGATAAATGTAACGAACCCTCCGTCGTCCCGATACGGGGGCGGCAACTCGCCAAGATCGACTTGCAGATTTTCCAGCATAGACAATGTTCGAATGCGATCCGCCGGCATGAGAGCCGCGAAGGGGACGGCGGCTTGCAGCCTGTAGTGCGCTTGGCCTGAAGCCACGAGTTGGGCCGCTCCGGCATTCAGCATGCCGGCGGTAGGAGCGGCCAATGGAATTACTTCCGGATAGTAGCCTAGTACAAGCGTAAGGCTGTGATCCATCTCCCAAATCATGTACTCGTGAATGCCGAGTTGAACCGCGCCGATCGATTGATCCGCTCCATCAACGGCCAGTACAGGCGTATTTGGGACGATCGCATCGACAAGCGCTCGAAACGTTGCAAGTGTGTACGGATCGACGGATGCGGCGTATTCGACAGCTGGATGCATCGGCAGTCTCCTCCCTCCTATTAAAGCCGTTCAATGGAGAATATTCGAGAGAGCCCGTCTATACTCACAAAAATTATGCGTTTTTAGGGAATAGAGCTCGATGAAAAAGAGGAAATACTTCTCCGCTAATCCTTATTCGAATGAAATTGGGAAAGACAGGGAATATTACGCCAGACATCTTTACTTTCCAGCTTCAACCATCTTTAGCGACGTCAGGGTGAAATCGATGAAAAGAAGAACGAATCGTCAGAGACCGATCGGCGAACTGCTAGCAGAACCTTCGTATGCGTCCGACGCCGTATTATCCGATAAGCTGGACGATATCGAAACGGAAATCCGGAAAATCTTCGACAAATGCGCAGACCTTGTCGTCCGCAGGCTTATGGTCTCGGCCGACGTGCCTGTCATGGTCGTGTATTTGAAGGCGCTCATCGACGAGGGGATGTGGGAACAGGGACTGCTCATGCCGCTAATGAATCTCGAGATCGAGAATACGCAGGACCCCGTCCCTTTTTTCGCTCGGTTCAAGGCCACGCTGCCATCCTCCAACCCGCCGAAAAACACGTCGAACATGCAGGAAGCCGTTCGCCTCATCGTCCATGGCGGAATCGTCTTGTTCTTCGAATCGCGCAAGCAGGCGCTGTCCTTCCATATCGACGACCAGCTGCAGCGCCAACTCGAGGAACCGATGACGGAAGCGGTCATTCGCGGCCCCCGCGTCGGCTTCATCGAGAAAATTACCGTCAATATGACGCTGCTTCGTCAACTGATCCGGACTCCCCGCCTAAAGCTGGAACGGATGACTGTCGGAACGATCACCGATACCGAAATTGTCGTCGCCTACATCGAGAATCTTGCGCCTCCAGCCGTGATCGAGAAAGTCAAAAAACGCCTTTCCGCTATCTCCTTGGACAGCGTGATGGGAACCGGCTATCTCGAAGAAATGATCTGCGACACCCCCTACACGCCGTTTCCGCTCATCAAGACGACCGAACGGCCGGATGCAGTGGCAGGATCTTTAATCGAAGGAAAAGTCGCGGTATTCGTCAACGGAACGCCGATGGTCATGATAATGCCGATCACGTTCTGGTACGGATTTCAATCGGTGGAAGATTACTATTTGAACTTCATTGTTGCCTCGATGCTGCGATGGCTGCGGTTTTTGTTCGCCCTTTTCGCCTTCACGATGCCCTCCATTTACGTCGCGATCACGACCTTCCACCAGGAGATGATTCCGACCAGCCTGGCGCTCAGCCTCGCGGCCGCAAGGGAAATTGTTCCCTTTCCGGCGATGGTGGAAACCTTGATCATGGAAGCGACCTTCGAAGCGCTGCGCGAAGCCGGAGTCCGTCTTCCCCGCGCGGTCGGCCAGACGATCAGCATCGTCGGCGCGCTCGTCATCGGCCAAGCCGCCGTTCAAGCCGGAATTATCTCCGCCCCCATCATTATCGTCGTCTCCTTGACGGGAATCGCGTCCTTTCTCATCCCTCAAACCGCGATGAGCCAGGCGATCAGCCTTTTTCGCTTTCCGTTGGTCCTGTGCGCGGGCATGTTCGGACTCTACGGGATGAGCGCGGGCTTGATCGCGATGCTGATCCACCTGGCGAGCCTGCATTCCTTGGGAATGCCCTACCTCTGGCCGATCGCTCCTTTCAACCGGAAAGGCACGTTGGACGTTCTGTTCCGAGCCCCGTGGCGGTTCTTGCATAAGAGACAGCAGTATCTCTTGCAGAAGAGAGAGCTGGAGAACCCATGAGGATCGATCGGAAAGCGCACCTGATCTTCGTACTGATCGTTGGCCTGGTCTTCGTCGCCGGTTGCTGGGACCGCAGGGAGATGGACGAAATCGCGCTTGTCATGGCCAGCGGCGTCGATATTACCGACGACGGCCAGCTCGAATTGTCGGTTCAGATCGCTCTGCCGACCGCCATTCCGGGCACGCTGCAAACCGGAGGAACAGATAAAAAACCCGTCCAGGTCATTTCGGTAAAAGGGAGGGCCGGATTGGAAGTATTCGCCCTACTGCAGCAGCAGCTGTCGCGGCAGCTCTTTCTCGGTCACCGGGCGGTCATCGTGTTTGGCGAGAAATTCGCTAAGGCCGGCATCGATCAGGCGCTGGATGTGCTGATCCGCATGCCTGATAGCCGATATAATAGCTATGTCTTGACAAGCTACGGTACGACTGCGAAGGAATTGTTGAATGCCCCTTATCGTATGGAAGTGATTCCCGCGATCGGCATGAAAAATATCGAAGCCGCAAAATACAGCGTTGCCGTCAAGGTCGACGAATTTATATCCGACCTGTCCACCGTCGGGAAAATGCCCGTTACCGGCGCCGCTCGGCTTTTCGAAGACGCCGCCGGGGATAAAACCTTCCAAATCGACAAAGCGGCCGTTTATCGAGGGAACAAATTGGCCGGGTTTTTATCGGGAAAATACTTGAAGGGATACAAATTGATGTCCGGACAGGCCAAAGGCATGAAAATAGCCGTTCAAGTCGAACCGGTGCGAGAGAAAACGAAGGGAATCGTAACCGTCGAAATCTTGCGGGCGAAGACGAAAGTGCTCACGCATTGGGAGAAGGATACGCCCCGAGTAACGGTCTCATTCGAAGCGACATCCAGAGCCTTGGCGAACGAATCCAGCCTGGATCTAAGCAAAGCCAACCATGTTCGGCGACTCGAAACGGAATTGACGGACAAGCTGCGAGAGACGATCTCGGACATGATCGCGAAAACCCAGCGCGAATACCGTTCGGACATCCTCGGATTCGGCAGGGAATTCCATATCCAGCACGCGAAGGAATGGAAGAAGCTGAAGGGGCAATGGGACGAGCTTTATCCAGAAATTCCGGTCGCCGTAGCCGCCGAGATGAAGATCGAACGGATCGGCAGAATCCAGGCTCCCGGACCGCTGAGCAAGGAGGAAGTCCAATAATACGCAATAGGAGGAAATAACGGATGAAGCTGACGGGGCTGCAGGTGTTCTGGATGATTATGGTCATGGACCTCGGCATGACGCTTGTCATGACGCTTGCGCCGGCCGCTCAGGCGGCGCAACAGGATATTTGGATATCCCTTCTTCTCGCCGGGCTTTCCATCCTGTTGATCACTTCCGTCGTTACCCGCGTAACCCTCCTTCATCCCGAACAGGACTTAATCCGATTCAGCCAGACGATCTTAGGGAAAGGCTTGGGCAGGATCGTAATCGTGATTTATCTTGTTCAATGGTATACGATTACGCCGATCGTCCTTCGGCAGTTCAACGATGTCTTGCATGTGATGATCAATCCGACGACGCCCAAGCTGGCCATCATGCTGATCATGGTGGCGCTGATCTCCTACGCGACCTATTCCGGAGGCATCGTCACGGTCGCGCGCTGCAGCGAAATACTCGGTCCGATCATTCTGTTGATGATCTTCCTCGTGTTGGTCGCTAGCATTAACAATGTCGACATTAAAAATCTGCTGCCGGTGTACGCGGACAGCGGCGCGGCGGCCATCTTCAAAGGCGCTCTGCCTCCGACGTCTTATCTCGGGCATGCCGTCGAGTATATGATGCTGGCGCCGTTTCTGCATCAGCCGCGCAAAGGGGCTCCCTACGCGTACTGGGCCGTCGGGATCGCTTCGTTCGCCGCGTTGATCGCGATGACGATGACCATCGCGACGATCGGCCCCAGCCTGTCTACAAAACTGTGGTATCCTTTTTTCGAGATGACCCGCAAGATCTCGCTGTTCGGCTTCATCGAAAATCTCGACCCCTTTACCATCGTCATCTGGGTTGCGAGCGTGTTCATCAAATTGGCCATCTATATGTTCATCATGGCCTACGGAACGGCCGAATTTCTGGGAATCAAAAAATGGCGAAGTTTGATCTGGTATATCGCTCCGGTCGTGTTGGGGTTCGCGCTTATCCCGCAGAACGTTTCGGAAGCGACCTCGAATTACCTGCTTAATTACTGGGTGCCGGTCGCGCTGCCCGTCAATATGATCGGGTTGCCTCTTCTGCTGCTCGCCGTCGGAAAAATCAAGCAGGCTCGAAAAGCTTAGCCTTGGACGATGGCATATTGACCATGAGACGAACATCCTCAACATAGTCCGCGTCAACGCTACCGATATCTGTGTAGCCGTCCAAACTGACTGCCACGAAGTACACGCTGTGGAATAGGATCTGATCGTCACATACCAAACGCCGTCGATCTGTAACTTCTTTGCGGCAACGAACTCAACCTTCTTCGCTGATTCGTTATAGCAGCACTAGCCCATCGATTTTACAGCAATGACTTTTGATAAGGATGACGGATCAAGAAAATTTCGATCACATCCTGGTTATATTGACTCGATGATTTCCACCAAATGCTCAGCGATCGCAGACCAACCATTTTCCTCCCGCCAAACATCCAGCCTGATAAGGGATTGTAACGCTGTCTGCTTCCAAATAATCATCATTTCCGACTGCGCCGCGCTAGCTGTTCCAGCACTTCCTGCTTGGAAAGAGACGGATTATCCGCATTCATGGCATCCAGCAACAACATTTCTTCTTCAGGATCCGTGACTTCATAGTTCCCTGACTGACTTATTTCATCAATTTCAAACAACATAAACTTGCGGCTTCCGACCTGGATATAAGTGTCGCCACTTGTGATGGCGTTGGACAGTTCTTCGTTGTTGAGTTTGAGAAGCTTCATACGTATGCCTCCCCTACGGAGTTATGAAGCAATTATAACACATTGGGACAGAAGCAAACCATTCCCAACTGGCTTATCGTGTATAGTGACGGTGACGATGGTTCGCGTTTTGGTGATCCTTTTTTCGATGATCTCTTACCAATAAGTTCACCGTTTTCAGCCATGACCTTCTTCGATTCAACTATCATTACGGTGCTGTATAACGCAAAAATAAAAAACCCTTCCGAAGAAGAGTTTGTTTTGTAAGGTATGGTGCGGTCGAGAGGACTCGAACCTCCACGGGGGGTTAGCCCACACGGACCTGAACCGTGCGCGTCTGCCAATTCCGCCACGACCGCATAATGTTGTGAGCTTCGCGCATGATCGTCTTCGCCGGTGAGGCTTGAAGTAACAGTCGCTTGTCGAAATCACGTATATTAAAATAGCATAGATTTCCGACCGAAGTCAAGCCGACTTAACAAAGTTCTAATTTTCAGTTAATATTGCTATCCTCGTTCAGAACGAAGGAGATACGTTGGCTTCCGGAAGCTCGGGCAACTCGTCGTCCTGACCGAACTCCGTATCCTCGAACGCGTTGAATTGAAGATGTCTCAGCGGGTCGGAATCCGCATGCGAGATTTCGTCCGGCAGCGGGGACGCTCCGACTTCCGCGTCTCGCAGCGCGTTCTGCACCCACGACGTACCGTTCGCTAATACCTGCCCTCTCGCGGCTGCGGCGGCGACCTGAACGGTCTCCATAAGCTGCTCGTCGCTCGCGCCCAGCGCCTTCGCTTCCTGCGCGTAAAAGTATGTATGGGCTTCGTTGTTGGCGAAGAGCGCGGCGCCCAGGCCGATCAATTGCTTCGTTCTGGCGTCCAGCGCTCCGTCCTCGAACCGTTGAACCGTTGTGTTCATGCTGACCCCTCCGTTTTCGGAATTCGTTCCGCGGCAGCGAAAGCTCGCCACTGCTTCTCAGCATTCCTCCGGACGGCAGACTTCATTCAATCGACCACTTGCGTTCCTCGCTCGCGAGCTGGATCTGGTAATTGCGCTTCGCTTTGACGACTCTCCGATTCGGCCTCCGGATCAGCACGTATTCGTCGTCCCAGGCGACGACGATGCCTACGACATCGTTCTGCTCCAGCGCGTCGCGGACAAGGCGGATCTTCGTCCCTTCCACGCGCAGCTTGTCCAACTGTTCATCGTTCAACATCGTATTTAACCTCCTTTTCCCTCTCACGCAGAAAAACCCGCAGGACGAGGCGTCGAGCGGGTTTCCCGGTATGATCGCCGGCTTGCGTTACCCGACGTGTTCTTTCGAATCGTTCGTTTCGTACCAATAGTCGAGCACTTTACTGGACATAACTCTTCCCTGCACGTATTCCGCCTGGTGGGGCGCGAAGCTTTCCGTCCACGGAAGCTCCAGTTCCTCGCACAGCTTCACGATCGTGAGCAATTCCGACCACGCGACATACCGTTTGTACCAAAAAAATTGCGGATGTTCGATCATGTAAGGGTACAGGTCGTCGAACTCTGTATGCTTGCAATCGAGCGCGCGCTCGAAATGAGTTTTAGCCTCTTCCAACTTGTTCAGGAAGAAGTCGACCGGCAAATTGACTTGATTCGAGTTGACCATTGCAGTTCGCCTCCCCATCTGCAGAATAATCCTATTATACGTTATTGCAGCTAAGATCGGAAGGACGGATGCCGCCCGATTTGCTAATCTTCGAACGTAATCGTATTGTCCTCGAGGGATTGGATTCTCACAAGCGTCTCCACGCGGAATCCGAGTTCCCGCAGCGCCTTGCCGCCCGCTTGGAACGATTTCTCCAGCACGATGCCGATTCCGTTCAGCTTCGCTCCGGATTGTTCGATAATTTTAATCAATCCGCGCGCCGCGTCGCCGTTGGCGATAATATCGTCGATAAAAAGAACCGAGTCTTCCTTGCTCAGCAGGTGACGGGATACGATCAGATCTGTGACGATACCTTTCGTGAACGAAGGAACTCGCTCGCAGTAGGCGTCGGGCTCCCCGAGCAGCGTCTTCTTCCTGCGCGCGAACACGAGCGGCACGCCGAGCTGAAGCGCGGTCGCGAACGCGACGGGAATGCCGGAGGATTCCACCGTTATCACTTTCGTAATCGGTTCGCCGGCGAACCTGGAGGCGAATTCCTTGCCCATCTCCATCGTCAATTGCGGATCGACGCTATGGTTAAGCAGAGAATCCAACTTCAACACCCCTGCATTTATGACGCTTGCTTCCTTCAAAATTCTTTCCTTGAGAATATCCATCGTCTTCCCCACCACCCGTTGTCTTTTCCGTTTAACGTAACATATCCTCTTCCCCCGCGCAACACCGGATTGCGGTTTTTTCCGGGAGGACGGACAGAAATCCTCTCTGCGAAAAAACGCGACTAAAGTCCCGACAATCTTTGACTCTATGCGACAATAGCAGGAAAATAAAAAATAATTTGAAAGGCTCGAAACTTTTCCAGCTTATGTCATGTCTTATATAGATGAAGGGAAGTCCAGGGAGGGATGAAGCATGACGATCCATATGCCTGTATTCATGCGAATTTGGAGCGTATTGCTTCTATCCGCAAGCTTGGTCTCATGCAGCTCGTCCTCTTCGGATACTTCGCCGACCTCTTCGGCTTCTCCTTCCGCGTCGGCTCCGACGGACGTTAAAGTTCCGCTTCGGGAGTCGCAGCCGTCCGAGCCCGCAACAGGGCAATCGTCGGCAACCAAGGAAGAGCTTTCTTCCGGCGAAGCGCCTTCGACGGGGCCGAGCGAACCGCCGGAACCCTCCGAGCCCTCCGTCGAAGCTTCGACGGTCCAGCCCACTCCCCCGCCGGAAGGCGGGACGTCGGAGAATCCAGGCAAGCACCGTTTTCTAGCCAATTCGCCTTCGCTCGCCCATCTGAAGCTGGGATACACGGATACGGAAGTCGTCAAGCGCTACGGCCTGCCCGAGGAAACCTATCCTCTGCCCGGTGACGAGGAAACGATCGAAATATGGGAATACGACGGCCTCTCCGTCGGACTGAACGAACGGGATAAAGTCGTCTATATCGAGATCAGCTCCAAGAAAGTAGACACGGGCATCGAAAATCTCGATTATGGCATGAAAGGCTCGCAAGCCGCGGAACTGCTCGGCCTTCCCGGGGACGGACAGATGAACGTCCTGTCGCTGGAAGTAACGGGAGGCTGGCTGAAAATCGATCTGGATCCCGATACGCAAAAGGTTCTTTCCCTCAAGCTGCTCAACCTCTAAAAATAGAAAGCAACCCGTTCCTTACAAACGCAACGCCTTCCTTGCACCGGCGCGTCCGGTTCTGGAAGGCGTTGTTTGTTTGCGCTCGGAGCGTCTCGCGTTTCCTTCCAAGGCATGCCCGTCCGATTGCCGACATAGAGTAGATTAAGAATGGACGAGTTGGGGTCGGGAGGTTCCGCGAATGAAACATTGGGCCAGAAGCATCCAAGTCGCGCTCGTATTTATCGGAACCGTCGTAGGTGCGGGTTTCGCTTCCGGCAGGGAAGTGCTGCAATTTTTCACCCGATTCGGGCATTGGGGACCGTATCTGATCATCGTCTCCACGATGTTTTTCGTGTGGATCGGGGCCAAAGTTATGCTCCTGTCCGCCAAATTGAACGCCAGATCCTACGAAGACTTGAACAAGCATCTGTTCGGCGACAGAGCCGGGCGCTGGGTCAGCCACATGATGCTGATCGTGTTGCTCGGCGTCAACGCGGTCATGCTGGCCGGCGCGGGTTCCGTCTTCTCGGAGCATCTCAACCTGAGCTACCAGACGGGACTGATCGTGACGATGTTCGCCTGCTTTTTGCTGCTGCGCAAAGGGATGAACGCCATTCTGGCGATCAATACGTTCGTCGTCCCGCTCATGATCGGCTTTTCGGCCTTTCTCGTGTTCGAGACGCTGAGGGAGCCGCTGCCGGATCAATGGTTCAGAGCGCCGAACGAGCAGTCCGCGTGGGCGGCCTGGCTGTCGCCCTTCCTGTACGCCGCGTTTAACCTGTCGATGTCCCAGGCCGTTCTCGTTCCGCTCGGCTCCACGATCGGGGATTCCCGAATTTTGCGCAAGGGAGCGTGGATGGGCGGAATCGGCATCGGGGGGCTGCTGCTCGCCGCCCACTTCGCCTTGTCGTCGCGCATGCCCGGCATTGCCGACTTCGATATTCCGATGGGCGGAATCGCCAGAGAGCTCGGGGCATGGCTGCATTGGGTGTACGTGTTCTTGATTTTCATGGAAATCTTCACGACGCTCGTCGCGGATGTTTACGGGCTTACGCTTCAATTGCACGAGAGGACGAAAGCTTCGCCCTGGATGCTGACGGCGATTCTGCTGCTGCTCTGCTTCCTCGCCGGACAGTTCGGCTTCGGCACGCTGCTCTCGGCGCTGTATCCGATGTTCGGCTTGCTCAGCCTGGGTTGGCTGTTCCTGATCAGCCGGGATCGGGCGCTCCCTTCCGGCCCCGGCCGGTCTCAGCGTCCGCCTAAGCTCCCAGCGTAATCAAGTTCGCTCCTTCAACTCCGGAGACGATCGTCCGGGCGACGTGACGGTGGCAGGTAAACAGCAGCGCCTGCCTCGTCTGTCCAAGCTCTTCGAGCACCGGCAGCGTTCGCTCCAGCCTCGTCTCGTCGAAGTGGACGAACAGGTCGTCCAGCAGCAGCGGCAGCGGGTGTTCCGGCGACGCAGCGTCGCAGAGCGCGAACCTCATCGCCAAATACAGCTGCTCCTGCGTGCCGCGGCTTAAATAAATGCTATCCAGCAAGGAGCGTTCCTTCGTCTCCGCCAGCAGTGCTTGGGAATCGCCCGGAGCCACGATGCGGATATAAGCTCCTCCGGTCATCCGCTGAAAATACCGGGAAGCCCGCAGCAGCACCTCCGGCTGCTTCTCCTCCTCGTAGACCGCTTTCGTGCGGACGATCAGCTTATCCGCGAGCGCCAGCACCGCATATCGCTCGGTCAGCTCTTCGAGTTGGTCGACGAGTTCTCCAAGCCGCTGGGTCTTATCCTCCAGCTCGGCATCCCCGCGAAGCCGTTCGAGCTCCTGCGCCAGCCGGCCGCGCCGGTCCAGCAGCTCCGAACGGCTCGTCTCCGTCTCGGCAAGCCTGAGCCGCAAATCTTGGGCAAGGGCGGCGAGAGAAGCTTCGTCGCGAGAGCCCAGCAGTTCGTACAGTTCAGCCTGCGCGTCCGCATCCCGCCCGGATTCCAGCCGAAGCTGCATCTCGCGGGCTTCCCTGCGGAGCGCACGGCAGCGCTCGTCAATGCGTATCCGGCCGTCCAGCTCGATCTCCGAACCGACGCCGAACTCGGTTAACGTCTTCCGGATTCTCTCCTCCACGCGCTCGAGCTCGGCCTCGGATTGCCTAGCCTTGGCATTCGCCGCTTCTTCTTGCGCTTCCAGCCGCTCGGCCGCTTCTTTGACGGACAGTTCCTCCGACGCCGCGCGGTACAGCCATTGCACGGCAAGCTGGGCATCCGCTGCGATTCCGGCCGGCGGAGGCCGCTTCCCGGCAAGACTCATCGCCGCGCGATCGAAATCGCCGATCGCGAGATCCAGCGCGCGGACGCGCTCCTTAAGCCGATCCCTCTGCCGCAGGGCGGCTTGTCCCCGCTCCGCAGCCGCGAACAGCTCGGAAGCCCCTGCCGGCGTCAGATGAAGCGGCAGCTTGCGCTCGGTCAGCCACCGCTTCCACCGCTCGCGAAGCTCGTCCAGCAGCTTCAGCTGCTCGTCGGCCTCTTCGCCGGCCAGCTTCCGCTCCTTCAGCAGCTGCTGCATCCTTCCCTGCCATTCCTGCCTGCGCGCGTCTTCGCGGTCGCTGCGCTCCCACAGCTCCAGCTGCTCGTGCACCGCCTCGCGCAGATTGCGCCAATAAGCGTCCGCTTCCGCCGCCGTCCATTCCGCGCCGGCCCGAGACGATTCTTCGTCCAGCAGCGCCGCAGCCGCGGCTTCGGTATCGGCCAGCAGCAGCCTCAGCTTCTCGTTCATCTTATCGCGGCTGGCATGATAAGCTCCGGAATGCGCCTCCGGATTGCCTGGCGAGCGGGAAGCTTCGTTCCCGCGCCTGCTCCAGACGTATGCGGCCAGACCGGCGGAGAGAGCCAGCAAGCCTGTGGAGACGAGCGCGGATAACGGGGAGAGCCCCCCTTCCCGCCCTGGCAACAACGGCCACAGGAACGCCGTCAGCGCCGCGGCCGCCGCGACCCAGATGAACCATCCAGGGGCGCTCCGCTCACGTCCTCTTCCGGAACGCGACAGGGCGGCGCGCTCGGAAGGCCTGGGTCCGTTCGAAGCGGCTGACCGTTCGAATTCCCGGCGCGCATCCTCCGCCTGATGCCAGGCTTGCAGCAGCTCGGATTTCGTTCCCGGAGCAAAACCGACAGACAGGAGGGATTCGGGCATCGCATGCAGCACGTCATCGCCATCCGCCTCTTCGTCCAGCAGCGCCTCGCGCTGACGATCCAGCCTGCGCAGCTCGGCTTGCAGCGTCATGGTTGCCCTTTCCGCCTCTTCCCACGATTGCCGCAGCATACGCACCTGCTCGCGTTCCGCCGCCAAGCCGCCGAACGCGGCCAGCTCGGCCTCGCCCCACTCCGGCGAGATCAACGCGAGCGAGCTGCGCACCGCGTCGTCCAGAGAGATCAGCTCGGTCTCCAGCCGAGTCCGCTCCTCCCGCTTGGCCGCGATTCCTTCGCGCATCCCCTCCAGTCTCTCCAGCTCGGGGAACGCCGCGAGCCGTTCTTCATCCCAATGCAGCCGCACCCGCTGACGCCGCAGCTCCTCAAACTCCTCCCGCTCCGAAGCCAGCCTGTCCCTGGCGGAACTGCGAAGGCTTCTCAGCTCCGTCCATATTCCTGCCGCGTCCTCGGGCAGCAGAGCGGCGGAAGGATCCGGCAGCTCCGCACGCAAGTCGGCGATCTCCGCGAGCAGCGCTTCCCGATTCAGCCACCATTCCCGCAGCTCCAGAGCCCCTTGCAGCTTCGCCGTCTCCAATCTAAGCGCGGGCAACTCAGCGTCCAGCTGCCCCAACCGCTCTTCGATCCGCTCAAGTTCCCGCGTCGTTTCCGCGTAATCGCGAATCCCGTCCCGGCTTCGGCGAATGTCCGCCTCCAGCTCCTTCATGCTCGCAAGCAGACGATTCATCTCCTGGGTCGATCCTTTGGGACGATACAGGCGATCGAGCTCCGCGCCGATCTTGCGGCGCGCTTCCGTAATCGATGCGCCTCCGGCCAGTCCGGCATGATATAAATAGTTGCCCAGCTCTTCTCCCTGCAGCGTCCTCAGCTCGTGCAGCTCGTTAAGCGACACGGCGAATAGCTGCCGGAACAGCCGCTCGGACAAGCCGCCCAGCAGCAGTCTCTCCCACTCGGACTGCCCGACGGTCCGTTCCGTTCCCGAATCGTCCCTCAGCCGGATCTCTCCGCCCCGTTCCGCATGGCGTTCGATCCGCCACTCCCGTCCCTCCCTGTCCGCCAGCACGAGCCGACCCCCGTGTCGTCCGCCGAATACGGGCTCTCCCCGCTCCACCGGGTCCTTGCGCGTTGGGAAGCCGTACAGCATGCTTCGCACGAACCGGAGCAGCGTGCTCTTGCCGGCCTCGTTCGGTCCGTAGAGCACGGTGATCCGCCCTTCTCCGAGCGAAAGACCGAGACCGTTCAGCGCGCCGTATCCGTCCACTTCGATTTCCCGTATGTACATGTCCGCTCCTCCTTGCGCCTACCCCGCATCGTCGTCGCGCAGCAGCGAAGCGCTCAGCTCCATCGCCCGGCGGATCCACCGCTCGCGTTCCTCGCGCGTTCGCCCGTCCAGCCACTCCCGAACGCGGGGCAGCTTGCGCAGCGATTCCGTCGCTTCGTCCAGCATCGCCTTCGCTGCCTCCGGGTCGGCCGAGGCCAGCATGCCGCGGCGGATCAGCTCGCCCAGAAATCCGTCTTCCTCGGCGACACGCTCCAGCTGCAGTTCGCCGGAAGTGCGCACGAGCAGCGATTCCGGCCAGATCCAATCGTCCGTCTCCTCCGGGGACGCGAGACAATCCCGCACTCCCTCCAGCCACTCCTCGGCCGCTCCGGCCCGAAGCAGCAGCTCGTGCATCGGGCCGCGTCCCTCCAAGCGCAGCCGCGCGACCGTCGGCCGCCCAGAGGAGTCCCGGCGCGCGTCCTCCAGCGCGGACAGCATCGCCTCTTGAAGCTGCTGCTCGCGCTCCAGTCCGTCGATCGGAACGGCGATCTCTCGCCAGACGACGTCCGCCAGATCGTGAAACCGCATGTCCACCGCGCCGGAGTCCGAGACGGACACGGCGTAGGCGCCTTTGCCGCCGGCCTCCCGGACGCTTCTCCCCTGCAGATTGCCGGGGTAGACGACATGCGGATATTCGCTCAGCACGCGCCGGTCGTGCACGTGTCCGAGCGCCCAGTAGTCGAAGCCGGAAGAAACGAGCTCGTCCAGCCGGCAAGGGGCGTAGTCGTCATGTGCCGGGTCGCCGTCCACGTTCGCGTGCAGAACGGCAATATGAAAAGGCGCTCCCTCCCGTTTCCTGAAGCGAAGCGCCAAATTATCTCCGACGGCCCGCGTCGGGTAGGAAATGCCGTAAATATGAGCGGCGGTTTCGCCGCCGCGGGCATATGCCGCACAGCAATCGACCCGGGAAGATCCGAAGACGTGGACGCCCTCCGGCCAATCCAGCTGCGCCTGCCTTCCGCTCTCGTGGTCGTGGTTGCCGTGCACGATATACGTGCGAACGCCTCGCTTCGCCAAGTCTCCCAACGAGCGCTGAAGCCGCAGCTGGGCACGCAGCGAGCGGTCCGCCGCGTCGAACAGATCGCCCGCGATCACGACGAAGTCGGCGCGCTCCCGCACGGCCAGCTCGGCCAACCGGCCGAGCGAGGCGAAGGTCGACTCGCGCAGCCTCTCCCGCACGGCGGCCGGCGCCTTCGCCAGCCCCTTGAACGGGCTGTCGAGATGCAGGTCCGCGGCATGAATGAAGGTAAAGGGCATGCCCATTCCGTTCACGCCTCCTCGTCGCCGTCTCCCGCGTCCGCGGCGGTCTCGGCCTCGCTGTCCGCCTCGGCTCCCTCCGGGCCGAAGGAGATGTAAATGCGCTTGAGCTCGCTGATTACCCGGTTGAGCGAGTAGATTTTCTTCGCTTTGTTCCAGCCCGCCCGCGCCATCTCGTAACGGAAATGAGGGTCGTTGATCACCGTCTCCAATGCGCCCGCCAGGGCGATCGGATCTTCCGCCGGCACGAGCAGCCCGTTCGTTCCGTCTTCGATTTGCTCGGCGATGCCCCCGACGTTCGTGCCGACGAGCGCGAGCAGACAGAGCGCCGCTTCCGCGAACACCGAGCCGAACGCTTCCGCGCGCGATGGCAGAACGAACACGTCAAAGAACGGCATCAGCTCTTCCGGGTGAAGCATGTATCCGTAAAAAATCGTATCGTCGTAGATGCCGAGCCGCTGGGACAGCTCCTCCAGCTCCTTGCGGATCGGGCCGTCCCCGATGATGTGCAGCACGAACCGGGAATCGCGCTTGCGCAGCTCGGCGCAAGCCCGGAGAAGAATGTCCAGCCCTTTCGCCGGAACGAGCCGGCATACGGTGACGAGCTGGGTCACTTCGTTGTCGTGCGGCACCGGCTTGAATCTTCTCTCGTCGTATCCGTTAGGAATGACGATCGTGCTGTCAGGTTCTTGAAGGTACGTGCCGATATATTGAGCAAAGGACTTCGACACCGTCATCAGGCGATCCGCCTGGTGTTCCAGCTCTCCGTAGATCGAAGTCAGAAAACGGTGCTCAGGGCCGCCCTCGGCGATTCTTCCGTTCAGAATAAGCTCGCGCTCGTAGCTGGAGTGAACCGTCATCAGCAGCGGCGTGTCGGGATAGATCCGCTTCATGGCGAGCGCGGCGATCGGATGGTGGGCGTGGATCAAGTCGAAGCGCTGCCCGGACAGGCGGAGCTTCACCCACCAGATGTAGTCCTTGTAAGTCTGAATGTATTTGTCCACGATGGCGTTGCCCGCGTAAGGCCGCCAATCGAACGTCGCGAATTCGATCTCTTCATGGCCCTTGTTGCGAATTCGCTTGGGGAGCGAGAACATCTCCATCTCCCAACCGATCTTGCGGAATCTCTCCCCGATGTAGGGAACCATGGACGAGACGCCTCCCGGCTGCTCCGGGGGGAAAAACAGCGCCTGCAAGATGTTCAACGGCGTTACCTCCTCGTTCCGACGTTCTTAATGCTAGCCTCTCACAAAATATGATATATTAGAAACATATGTTCTGCAAGTTTCATAGACCGCCTTTAAAGGAGACCCACATGTTCCTGATCACGCTGACTTCCGACAATTTCGCGCTGCTGTTCTCGTCGGCGATGGCCGTCGTCATCGTCTCGCTCATGCTGTTCATGTCCTATCGGCTGTACGCGAGCAACCGGCGGCACGCCTATCGGTCGCTGCTGACTTCGCTTACATTTATTTTGATCCAGCAACTGCTGCAGATGGCGATCTCCATGGAGATGACGCCTAACTCCCCCGTTCTGGTCTTCATCGGGAAGCTTCTACAAGTATATGCGTTTATCGTCATCAATTTCGCGGTTTTCGAATTGTACCACCGCAAGCGTCCGAGAACCCGGCTTTGGTTTGTCGGCTTGCTCGCGACGGGCCTGCTCGTGGCCGCCGGGGACATCCTGCCCGAGGCGCTCTCGACGGATGGGCCCTGGATCGGCGGCTTCGGCTCCACGCCGGCGCTCGACGGCTACTTGCTGCTGCTCGGCCCGCTCTTCGTGCTGATGTTCGCCCCCCATATCGGTCAGCCCCGCAAGTATATGACCAGCCTGTGGATCGCCTTCACGATGCAGCTGTCGAGCATCTCTTCCGTCTACTGGGCGCCTGAGGCGGCGATCTTCAAGACGATCGCGGGCTTGCTGCCGGTCTTCTATTATATTCTGCTCTTCGCCATCATTTTCGAGCGGGTCGTCGAAATTTTGCAATCCGTCTACCGATCCTCCATCACGGACGGCTTGACCAACCTGTACAATCGGAGGTACTTTATGGGCAGGCTCGATCCGCTGTTGAAGAGCGGCAGGCCGGTAGGGGCGATCTTCTGCGATATCGACAATTTCAAAAGGCTGAACGACACGCAGGGGCACCATAAGGCGGACGGCGTTCTGAAGCAAGTGGCGGCGATGCTGATGGAAGAAACGGACGGAATCGGCCTGGCCGGAAGGTACGGGGGAGAAGAGCTCGTCGCCTTCGTCGTCGGACCGGCATCCGCCGTGGCGCAAGCAGCCGAGAGCATCCGCTCCCGTACCGAGAAGGAGACGATCGTCACGATCAGCGTCGGCTACAGCATGGCTTCTCCCGGCGATACGGCCGAGTCTTTGATGAAGCAGGCCGACGAAGCGATGTACTACAGCAAGACGAACGGCAAAAACCGGGTCACCGACTTCGCCGCAATGGGGCGTTCCGCGAACCCGGCCGCCGTCCCGCAGCGCCGCAAAGGTTGATCGCGACACACGATGCGCTCGACATTCGTTCCAATAATTCAACTTGAGGAGAGACACGGCCATGCCGACTTTACTATTGCTTTTCCCGCTCAAACCCGAACAAATCGAGCAAGTCCGCCAGCGAATTCCGGGATGGAACATCGTATCCGCGAGCGACGCCGCGATTACCGAACAACAATACCGCAACGCCGAGATCGTGCTCGGCTGGAACGCCGCGATGGACGCCGCCTTCGATTCTGCCGCCAATTTGAAGTGGGTGCAGACGAGCTCCGCCGGCGTGGACAGACTGCCTCTGGCTCGGCTTCGCGAGCGCGGCATAGCGTTGTCCAGCGCCAGCGGCATTCATCCCATATCGATGGCCGAGACGCTGTTCGCGATGCTGCTCGCCTTCAGCCGCAACCTGCACCATGCGATCCGGCAGCAGAGCCGCGGGGAATGGCGCGTATCGGAGCGCTATTACCAGCTCGCCGGACGGACGATCGGCATCGTCGGGGTCGGCGCGATCGGAACGGAGATGGCCCGGCTGGCCAAAGCTTTCGGCATGACGACGCTCGGCGTGCGCAAGAGCGCCCGGCCTGTCGCCGAGGTCGACGAGATGTACGGCATGGAGCGGCTGGACGATGTTCTGTCCCGCAGCGACATGGTCGTCAACGTGCTGCCCTACACCGACGAGACGCATCATCTTTTCAACGCGGAGCGGTTCGCGGCCATGAAGCCCGATGCCCTGTTCTTCAACTTCGGACGCGGCGCATCCGCCGATACGGCCGCTCTCGTCGCGGCATTGGAGCAAGGCACGATCGGGGGAGCCGGACTTGACGTATTCGAGGAGGAACCGCTGCCGTCCGACCACCCGCTCTGGAAGATGGACAACGTCATCGCGACTCCGCATATCGGAGGCTGGACGGACCATTACAAAACGCGGGTAACGGAAATTTTCCTCGACAATCTGGATGCGTACTTGTCTAAGGGGCAGCCGGTGCGGAACGCGGTCGACTTCGATCGCAATTATTGACGCGCGGCTTGCCGCTTCATCCGCCTATCTCCGCATTTACCCAAAATCGTTTGCCCCGGGGTAAATGTCCAATCCGCGCTCATGCTTCTTCATAATATAGGTGTAGACCGAGGCAGAGGGATAGCGCAAGAAATGCACCCGCTTCGGCAACCCCCACTATTATCTACATGAAGGAGGAGTTTGCATGTCTGGTGCAGTCGGCGGATACTATGCATCGGCAGCCTTCGTGCTGGTCTTGTTCATTCTGCTGGTCATTATCTTGCGCGCTGGTTACTGAGTTCCGGGAAGCGACTCCTGCACATTTCGCCAGCTAAGCGCGTAGAGCAAGCCGGGTTTACCGGCTTGCTCTTTTTTCCCGTTACGCCTGCTTGATTACCAGACGTTCCAGGACAACCGCGACGCCGTCCTCGTTGTTGGAGACGGTCACTTCGTCCGCGGCGGCTTTCACCTCGTCGGGGGAATTGTCCATCGCCACCCCCCATCCCGCAAACTCGAGCATTTCCATATCGTTAAAATAATTGCCCATCGCCAGCACGCTCTCGCGCGGAATTCCCCTTTGCTCGGCCAGCCAGCGCAGCGCCTGCCCTTTGCTCGCATTCGGATGCTGTACGTCGATAAAATAGTCCCCGCTCCGAATCGTCTGCAGCTCGTGCGTCCAGCTCTTCCATTCCAGTTCGACCTCGTCCAGCACTTCTTTCGGCGCATAGACCGACATTTTCACCAACCGTTCCGGCAGACTTTCCGCAAAGCTACTCCGAATCGGCTGGGCCAGCAGGTTGTCGTACATCGCCGCCGCGTCGTCGTTCAAGTCTTCCACGAACAGGTCGAACGCCGTATTCAGATCGAAGTGAATGCCCCGTCCCTTGAAAAAGTCCATGTAGCGACGCGCCCGTTCGTGCGTAATCGCCGTATCGTGAATCACTTCCCGCGTCTCGCTGTCGACGACGGAGGCGCCGTTATGGGTAATCATCGTGCCTTGCAGGCCAAGCTCCTTCAGTACGCCCAGCGCGCTCGTCGAGCCGCGGCCCGTGCAGATGACGATCTCCGTCCCTTGCTCCGCCGCTTCACGAACCGCCTGTCTGACTCTCGGCGTAAGCTCGTGATCGTCGTTCAGCAGCGTGCCGTCCACATCCAATGCAATCAAGCGATAGTTCATTCCTGTCCATCCTTCCGGTAATTTCTCAAGTTGTCGACTTCGTCTTCCGTCAATTCGCGCCATTCGCCCGGAGCCAATGCGGGATCGAGCTTCAGCGGTCCCATCGCCACGCGCCGAAGGTAGAGCACCTTCTTGCCCACCGCTTCGAACATCCGCTTTACCTGATGGAATTTGCCTTCGTGAATCGTCAGCTCGATCCAGCTCAGCGGCGGCGCCTCGGGACCCGAGGGCGCGAAGTCGAGCACGGCGGACATCTCCGCAGCGTCGTCCGGCTCGTCCGCCTGCATGGTTCCTCCGGCGCCAGAGTCGACGGATGCGAGCACCCGCAAATGCGCCGGCATCGTCACGTAGCCGTCATCCAGCTCCACGCCTCTCCCGAACGCCTCCGCGTCCGGTTCGCCGACGGCACCGGCCACGAGCGCCCTGTACGTTTTCGGGACGTGCTTCTTCGGCGAGAGCAGCTCGTGCGACAGCTTTCCGTCGTTCGTAATGAGCAGCAACCCTTCCGTATCCTTATCCAGTCTCCCTACCGGAAAAGGCGACAGCACCGTAATGTCCTCGTCGAGCAGGTCGATCACGGTCCGGTCGCGGTAATCCTCGGTAGCGGAGACGACGCCGGCCGGCTTGTGCATCAGCACGTAGACCGTGTCGCGGTAGCGAATCGTTTCTCCGTTGAGCGTCACCGTATCGTCGTTGGGACGGATTTGCTTTCCGTGATCCTTGACGGTCTCCCCGTTCACGGTAACCGCTCCCTGCTTGATCCATTGCTTGATCACGCTGCGCGTTCCGTATCCCAAATTTCCGAGCATTTTATCGAGTCTGATCGTCGCTTTCATTTTTATACCTGCTTTCTTTTTGACAGTTTCATGTCATTGGCGTGCCCCCCGTTTTGTTCGGCGGTTTTATTAGGTATAATGTAAGAGAGTTCGCAGAACTTGTCCATGACTTCCATACATTATACCAATCCGAATTGGGGGAATCGTTAATGAACGCCAAGAAATTATCGATCTTCTTCGGCATTCTGGCCGTGTTGATCGTTGCGCTCGTCGTATTGAACAATATGAAGCCCGACACCGTATACGGCAAACCGGAGGACAAGCTGTGGCCCGAGACGCGCGCCCAGTTGAACGATCCGAACTACAGCAATCTGATTCTCCCGGACGAATTGGAGACGAAGCTGAAGAACAAGGAAAGCTTCTTCGTCTACTTCTACGCTTCGAACTGCCCTCACTGCCAGGCGACTACGCCGAAGCTGAAGCCGCTCGCGGAGGAGCTCGGCGTCAACATGCACCAATTCAACCTTCGGGAGTTCGAGAGCTATTTCAACAAAATGAATATCGAAGCGACTCCTACGTTAGTATACTTCAAAGACGGCGTGGAAAGCGACCGGATGAAGGGCGGCCTGAAGGAGTCGGAGACGACGGCGGGCTATTCGCTGGACGATTTCAAAGCGTTCTTCGAGAAGCATAAAGCGGAAGGTAACGACTGATGAACGCCAAGTGGCTGCTCGCCCTGCCGACCGCGCTGCTCGCCGGAGGGATACTGCTCGTCGCTTGCGGAGGGGGTTCCGGCAACAGCGAACCCCACCGTCACGGAAATGAAACTTGGGAAGTCGAAGCGTCGCTGTCGAAGATGCCGTCCTTCCTCAGCAACTATTCGGGAAGAACGAACCACCTCTACTCGATCGTCGGCAAGTACGAGGACATTATGAAGTCAGTCAAATGCTATTGCGGATGCATGAACTACGAGGACGATCCGCATGCCTCCCTCTTCCGCTGCTACGTGGCGGACCAGAGCGAGGACAGCGTCACCTGGACCGATCACAGCGGCACTTGCGGCATCTGCACGGAGGAGCTGCTCAAGATTGAAGAGTGGAGCAAGCAGGGCAAGACGCCGGAGCAGATTCAACAGCTGATCGAAGACAACTTTAATCCGAACGCATAGCGAAAAAACCGTCAGAACGCTTGATTGACAAGCGTCCCTGACGGTTTTTTTCTGGTTGCCGGAGCGTCGGAATGAGCCTTGGTGCGACCCGCATTCCGCCAAGGCACTTTTGTGGCCTTCGCATCAGATACCATGCGTTGGACTAGGGCCAGGCGGCGCCTGCCTCCCCAACTCAATAAGGAGAAGCGCTGTGCCCGTCCCGCTCGGCTTCGAGCACGGCCCGGGCCGCTTTGGCCGCGCCCATCGGGCCGCCTGTGCCGTCGCCGGGGCCGCGCGCGTCAAGCCCTTCCTTCACGCGCCGACCGTACTCGGGGTCGCACTTCGTGAAGTGCTCCACCATCTTGCTCCGCACGACCTCCGGCGCAGGGGCCAGCGCATTGACCAGATTCGCGATCAGCTCCTCGCGCTCCCAATCCTCGAACATGCGGAAGCGGTCTCCCGCCTGCTCGTAATTGTTCGGCCGGTCGATCGGCT
Source organism: Cohnella sp. (assembly GCF_041641335.1). NCBI lineage: Bacteria > Bacillati > Bacillota > Bacilli > Caryophanales > Paenibacillaceae > Cohnella > Cohnella sp. Next base: position 43,005 of record NZ_JBEPYQ010000047.1, read on the forward strand.
CGCGCACGAGGTTTCCTTCGATTCGAGGCGTATATTCGGGATCGCCCCTGTCCGCTTCCACGATGCCGCCAAGCGAAGTCGGCTCATAGTTGACGTGCGGATTCGATCCTGGAGGAGAGTCGACGAACAGCGCCATCTGGCCGTCCCGCTGGTTCGTCGCCACCCGCTTTTTCGGCGCGTTGATCGGAAGCTGCAAATAGTTGGAGCCGACCCGGTAACGCTGCGTATCCGAATAAGAGAACGTTCTGCCCTGCAGCAGCTTGTCATCCGAGAAGTCGAGGCCGTCCACGAGAGCGCCCGTCCCGAACGCCGCCTGCTCGACTTCGGCGAAATAGTTTTGCGGATTGCGATTCAGCACCATGCGCCCGACCGGCAAGAACGGAAACTGCTCCGGCGGCCACAGTTTCGTCGGATCGAGCGGATCGAAGCTCAGCTCCGGATGATAGTCGTCGCTCATGATCTGCACGCACAGCTCCCATTCCGGGTAATCGCCCCGTTCGATCGCCTCGTACAAATCCTGCGTCGCGTGGTTGAAATTTTTCCCCTGAACACTCTCCGCCTCGGCCTGAGTCAAGTTTTTGATGCCCTGCTTCGGCTCCCAATGGTACTTGACGAGCACCGCCTGCCCCTCGGAGTTCACCCACTTGTACGTGTTCACGCCGGAGCCCTGCATTTGCCGGTAGTTCGCCGGGATCCCCCAGGGGGAGAACAGGAACGTGACCATATGCAGCGCTTCCGGCGAGTTGCTCACGAAGTCGAAGATGCGCACCGTGTCCTGCCGATTCGTCACCGGGTCGGGCTTAAACGCGTGCACGAGGTCCGGAAACTTCATCGCGTCCCGGATGAAGAACACCTTCAAGTTGTTCCCCACGAGATCCCAGTTGCCGTCCTCCGTATAGAACTTGACCGCGAAGCCGCGAGGATCGCGCAGCGTCTCCGGCGAATGACCGCCGTGGATGACCGACGAGAACCGCACGAACAAGGGCGTTCTCTGCCCAGCCTCCTGGAACAGCTTCGCCCGCGTATACTTGGCGATCGGCTCCTCGCCGACTTTGCCGTACGCTTCGAAATAGCCGTGCGCTCCCGCTCCGCGAGCATGAACGACGCGCTCCGGCGTCCTCTCCCGGTCGAAATGCGTGATTTTCTCGAGGAAATGATAGTTTTCCAGCGTGGTCGGCCCGCGATTGCCTACCGTTCGCAAATTTTGATTGTCGGCGATCGGGTGACCCTGCCGGTCGGTCAGCGACTGCCCGGTCTCCCGTTCGGTCATTCTTTGATCCGCCGCGCCTCCCGCTCCGGTTACCGATGTTCCATCGTACTCGTTCATTGAGATCTCCCTCTCGGTGATTCATTCCAAAATCCCTCAAGGTAAAATTTCCTGAACGAGCGAATATTATCCCCGTCACTCAGTCTTTATCCGATTTGTCCTCTTACTCCGCCTCTAAGCGACGCTCCTCGTTCCACCGCTCTGCCGAGATCCGAAGCCCGTCGTCGATGATGCGAAGCTCGAACGCCCGGAAGGGAGCGTCCAGCGGCCGCCGGGCCAGCGCCTCCAGGCTCTCTTCCAGGCTGCGCCGAAGCGCCGCCAGATCCAGACCGAGCGCGACGCTGCCGTCATGCGCGCCCAGCTTCTCCAGGGCAGCCGTCATCAGCTTCACGGCCCCCGAACGGTTGCCGTTATCCCAATGGTGCAGGCCGACAGCCGCCTGAAGCAGTCCTTGCAGCAAAGAGCTGCGGCCGTTTTCCAGCCACAGCTCTTCCATGACTTCATGACATTCGAAATAATCGCGGTCCCGGTTGAAATAGACGACATAGGCCAGATAGCGCGAATCGCCCATGACCTCGTTCCACCTTTCGCTTCTCATGCCGACCCGCTCCTTAAGCGTTCCCGCCTTTTTCCGCCGTTCCTCCCGCCTCGCCTCAGCTTACGAGTGTCCGCCTTTTCCCGCGCGCTTAAGCGCCGCCTGCACCTCGGCAGACAGCTCCTTAAGTCCCCACAGATCGTCCTGCTCCCACAGTTCGTTGAAGCGGCGCTGAAACTGCGCGGCCTCCCTGACTCTGCGGAAGAAGTACAGCTCCTGAATCTCGTTAAGCACCCGCCTCACGACAAGCGAGCTTTCCTCGAAGTCCTGCTGCGCGTCCACGATCTCCTGGCGGATGCTCGACATCTCGTTGTCGAGGGAAAACGCCGCCTCCGCCGCTTTGCGAAGCCTCTCCCGAACGTGCGCGGGCAGCTGGTTGCGGTACTTGTAATTCAGCGAATGCTCTATCGTCGCCCAGAAATTCATCGCCAGCGTCCGGATCTGAATTTCCGCCAGCACCGGCTTGGAGCCGAGCGACGTCTGTACCGGGTACTCGACGATCAGATGATAGCTGCGATAGCCGCTGTCCTTGTAATTCGTGATGTAGTCTTTTTCATACACCATCGTCAAATCTTTGCGCTGGCGGATCATCTCCGCGACGCGATAAATATCGTCCACGAACTGGCACATGATGCGGATGCCCGCGATATCCTCGATTCCGACTTCGATCCGGTCCAGAGGAACGGCCAGTCTGCGCGACTTCTCCAAAATGCTGGAAACCCGCTTCACCCTGCCGGTGACGAATTCGATCGGAGCGTATTCGTCCCTGGCCTTAAGTTCGGATCGCAGCGACTTCAGCTTGACCTTCAGCTCTTCCACCGCTTGCTCATAGGGAAGCAGGAACTTCCCCCAATCCATTCCGTCCATCGACATTCCTCCTAACGAACGCCCGCTCCTACCGCCTGAGTGATCCGATTGAACCCGTCCTGCTTCAGCCTTCTCAGCAGGCCGGCATGAATGTCCTTTAGCAGTCCCGGTCCCTTGTAGATCATGGCCGTATAGACTTCTACTAGACTGGCCCCGGCGAGAATTTTCTCGTAAGCGTCATCCGCCGTGAAAATACCGCCCGACCCGATTATCGGCAGCTTGCCCTTCGTCAGCTTGTACAAGCTCCGCACGACCTCGGTCGAACGCTGCGTCAGCGGGCGTCCGCTAAGTCCCCCGGTCTCTCCGGCATTCCGATGCGTCAATCCGTCCCGTCCGATCGTCGTGTTCGTCGCGATAATGCCCGACATGCCGCTCAGTTGGATTGCTTCGGCCATGTACTCCAGCTGTTCCTCCGTGTTGTCCGGCGCGACCTTCACGAGAATAGGCTTCGGCAGCTCCCCATGACGCTCCGCCTGCTTGCCCATCTCGTCCTTCACCGCGTCAAGCAGGCTCCTCAGCTCGTCTCCATGCTGCAGCGCGCGCAAGTCCGGCGTATTCGGCGAACTGATATTGACCACGAAGAAATCCCCGTACGGAAAAAGCTTGCTCACGCACGCCCGGTAGTCGTCGGCGGCGTTCTCGTTCGGCGTTACCTTGTTTTTGCCGATGTTGACCGCCAGCGGAATGCGGCGGCGTCCCAGCCTGGAGAGCCGCTCGGCCATGACGTCCGCTCCGTCGTTGTTGAAGCCCATCCGGTTGATCAACGCCTCGTCCGGCGGCAGACGGAACAAGCGCGGCAGCTCGTTGCCCGCCTGCCCCTTCGGCGTTACCGTACCCACTTCCATGAACGACAGGCCGATCCGGGATAAGCCGGTCACTGCTTTCGCGTTTTTGTCCAGTCCGGCGGCCAGGCCTACGGGATGCTGGAAGTGCAGGCCGAACAAATCCACGGCAAGCTCGGGAGAAGCTTTGGTTCCCCAGATCGCGGACAGCAGTCCGGGCATGCCCGGGACTTTGCCGGCGGTTCCCATCCCGTCGATGATCAAGTGGTGGGCGGCTTCCGGGTCCATTTTGAAAAACAGCGGTTTAACCATACGATACAGCAATGAGTTCGACATCCTTTCGCACAAAAGAAAACCTTTCGGCTACCAGTTTAGCCTTTTCCAGAGGAAAAGAAAAGGGCAACCTGCCTTTCGGCCTATCCGTCCGCCTCGTGGAGTTAACCGAATTTTCATAATTGTAAGCAAACGCGTCCTTCTCGGCATTCGGATGCGAAACGACGCAAGTTTCGGAGGAGAAGGACGGCAAATCGCTTCGTTTGTTCCAACGATATCGCGAGGCTTGTCTGGCATTTCACAGGGAAAACGATTACAATAGAAGGAGTTCGCGAATCATAGGATAGAAAGGTTGATATTCATGAGCACACACAAAAAGAAACCGCCGGTCACGTCACGTCCAAAAGAGAAGGAGCAGGTCAACAAAAAGGCGCTCATTTGGATCGGGGCTGCCGTCGGTCTCGTCATTGTGGTCATGGCGGTGCTGCTCGCGCTGGACATTTAAGCCGCGACCGCCGTTATCATTAACCTAACCAATCATACACTTTGTGGGGGTTTGTCTCGTTCTGCGTGGTCGGCAGCCGGAAGCGTTCCGGCGGCGCCCGCAGTTCGTCGGGCAAACCTCCTTCTGCTATCGTGACCGGCGTTCCCATCGGAACGAGGTCGTACAATTCCTCGATATCTTCCGTCTTCATCCTCACGCAGCCGAGAGACTCGTCCTTGCCCATGCTGTCCGGCTCGTCCGTTCCGTGAATGCCGTACCGCGTGTGGGAGAGCGTCATCCCCCTGCTGCCGAATGCGCCGGTGCTGCTGCCGTTCGGGTCCTTGACCTTCTCCGAAATGAAGAACTTGCCTTCCGGCGTCTTGTCTCCGCCCAGGCCGACCTCGTAATTGCGCAAAATAACGTCTCCGCTGACGACGGCCAGCCGATGATTGCTCTTGTCGACGATAATTTCCATCGGATGCTCCGCCATCGGAGCGAGCGTTCCGGCAGGCGCGCCGTGCCCCGAGCCGGGGCCTGTCTGGTCGGGCCAGCCCGCGGTCTGCGGAATTTTGCCGTCCTTCTTGTCCGCGAGCACGGCCTTTAGTTCGTCGAACCAAGGCGACATGCTCTCCGACCAGCCGGCCATCGTGTTCTTCGGATAATCTCCGGCCATCGCTTCGGGCGAATCGGGCCACTTGCCGGTTTGCTCCTTATATCGAATGACGGCGGAACGCAACGCCAGCTTCTCCTCCTGCAGCGGCTTCCAGCCTTCGACGAGCTTGGCCGCGGCTTTGCCGTCCTCCGGCTTGCAGTCGCACCATTTCGGATCGAACCACTGGATGCCGGCCAACCCCGACTCTCGGTCCGACGTGACCGTCGCGATCGGCTTGCCGCCCTTGACCCAATCGTTCCACTTCCCGAGCTTCGGCACGGCAACCACCAGACGGGGCTGGCGGGAAGGCTTGCTCGTCAGCGTCTCTCCAAGCACGCTTCGTCCCTGATCGTCCGGGCCGGGCGCCCCCGCAATCTGATCAGGCGGGATAACGCCCGCAGGCAGCGGAGCCGGCTTGCTCCCGACCGCCGGTTTAGGAGCTGGGCTCGCCCGTGCCGACGCGGCAGGAGACTCCGGGACGTTCGTCTCGATCGCCGCCGTATCGTCCGCCTCCGGAAGCAGCTCCCGTATGGCTACTATCGCTCCTCCCACGAGCAAGAGCGGAACGAGCAGCACGGCGGTCCATTTTTTCCACCCGGATTTTTTCTTCGTTTTATTTTCAGGGAGATGAGGAGCCGGCTTCGATTCGAACGCCTCGTAGATCTCTCCGGCCTGCGCGAAGCAATAAGTCGCCTTCGCCGAATCTCCCTTGCCCTCGTATTCCTTGCCCAGCAAATACCAAGCCATGCGGCTGTCCTCGTGCTTAAGGAGGTATTCCTTGAGCGGCAAAGCGTCTCCGACATTGGGAACGTTGTCATAGAAGTGCTGGATCTGTTCGTCAATGCGAGATTCTTTGCTCATGGCGTCACCTCCGCGACTGTTCGTTTATCCCTCCATTATTATCGGATTTTCTCGGCCGGTTCTAAAGTACAAACAGAACGGAGCTTTTCCGCAAGTCAGGCAGCTAAAATCATCGAGGAATAAGAACGGGGTTGTCCCATAAGTAAAAAGAGACGTACCGAACAATTATCGATGAATGGTTGTTTA
>NZ_JBEPYQ010000048.1:0-48920 GCF_041641335.1 Cohnella sp.
AGAATGCCGCCAAGAACATCTTGCTCCTGACAAACGAATAGAAGCTTCCAGGTAAACAAGAACTGCGGGAACCGCAGGGATCGCTTGCTCAACTTCACTTCGGATGAGGTGATTACGCAAGAATCTCCCACTTCAACGCAAATGCGTAAGTGGGGGAGTGTTCAAAGCATAAACCTTCTACTTCCTTAAGGAGCCTGTATCCGTATGATCCCTAACGCGCAGTTGTCCCGCATCCGCCTGTCGTTCCCCTGCTTCTCTTCCGTTCCCGACGACAAATGGCAGCGCTCGGAGCTCGTCTCGATCACGCCCGCAACGCCGCACTCCGTTCGGGAAGGCAGACTGCTGGAGCATGCCCTGTTTATCGTCAGCGGCGGGGTTCGCATCTATAAGCTGTGCCCTTCTACGGGGCGGGAGGTGACGCTTTACCGCGTGTTCGGCGGCGAGTGCTGCCCACTGATGATGGCCAGCGTGGTCGGGGAGACGGAATACGAAGCTTCCGCGTCGATCGAAGTGCCGACGGAGGTCGTCGCCGTGCCGGCCAAGGAGTTCGTCTCCTGGATCGACGAATGGAAGCCGGTTCGGCAGTTCGTCTACAAGCAGCTTGTCGGCCGGATTACCGACGTCGCCTCGCTGCTCGGCAGAATCGCGTTCCACCCGATCCCGGTCCGGCTGGCCGATTTTCTGCTCGCGCAATCGCTTGTCCAGCATGCCGACGCTCCTTTGCGCCTGACGCACGATCGCATCGCGGCCGAGCTCGGCACCGCCCGGGAAGTCGTCTCCCGCACGCTAAAAGCGTTCCAAAGCCAAGGAGCGATCCATCTGGGCCGAGGACAGATTGTCCTGCTCGATCCCGCAAGACTGCAGCGGATCGCCGAGTCGCGGGCGTGACTTAGTCACGGTAATCCGCGCTTCCCATGCGTTACGATCAGTGCGAGCTCGTTAAGCCAAGGGAGGATTCATCCATGGACGCTTATTACAAACCATCTAATCTGGGACGCATTCCGGAGCTAATCGGGCTTGTCCCGCAGGCCGCGGGTTCGTTCCTGAAATTCGAGCACGACGTCTACCGCGCTTCGGACGCCGTACCGTTAAAAACGAAGGAGTTGATCGCCGTCGCCGTTGCCCATGTGACCGGATGTCCGTACTGTATCGACAACCACGTCAAAAAATACCGAAGCCTGGGCGGCACGCGCGAAGAGATCGTCGAAGCCGTGCTCGTCGCCGCTTCCACGCGTGCCGGCGCGGTGCTTAGCCACGCCACGCAGGCTTTAATCGCCTTCGAACGGAATGACCCGATGCCCGATAACGCGCCCGCTTCCCCGAAGGACGGAACTTCGGCGGCGCAATCGGACGGACCCGAATGTCTCTGCTAGGGCGTGTATGCATACACGCCCCAGGGCCGGTCAATCTCCGGAGTTTATTTCAGCATCTCCTTAATCCATCTTAAGGGAAGCCCCGTATGCTTTACGACATCCATGAGCGTTACGCCAGGGTTGTTCTTGACATAATCTTTGACGAGATGAGACTCCGCGATATAGACTTGCTGGCATTCCTTGCAGAGCGTGTCCGGCTTCTGCACCTGCAGCTTGCCGCATCTGCCGCAATTGATTAGTTCCATCGTAGCCCACCCTGATGTTAATCGAAACCAAACCGTGACTTTCAGTTCATGGCTTACTAGTATCATCGGTTGAAGAAAGGCACATCATTAGGCGAAAAGAACGGAAGCCGCCCCCGGGTCTCAAGACCCAGATAGGACGGCTTCCTTCTTCATATCGCGTATTTCCTTCAGTCGATTAGACCGGAACGCTGCAGCAGCCGGCTGACGATAACCGCCGTTTCCGCCCGTGTGATGGCGTTCTTAGGCAGCAGCGCGGCTTGATTGCCTTGCAGCAGGCGCTCGCTGACTCCGATCGCCAGCGCCTGGCGGGCCCATGCGCTGACGTCCCCCGCATCCCGGAATCCGTTCAGCTTCTCGGACACGAACGTTTCGGACGCCATGGCCCCGTCGTTCAGCCCCGTCAGCTTCATGGCCCGGGCCAGCATGACGGCCGCTTCCTCCCGCGTAATCGCCGCCGAAGGCCGGAATCGGCCCTGTCCGTCTCCTTCGACGAGACCGTATTTCCGGGCTTGCGCCGCAGCCCCGGCATACCAAGCGTTCGGCGCTACGTCCGCGTAGCCGGACTCCCCGCCTCGCTCGGGCAGCCCGAGCGCTCTCGTCAAGATCGCCGCGAACTCCGCTCTCGTCACCGACGCCCCCGGAAGGAACGCGCCGTTATCGTTGCCGCGTACAACCAAACGCGACGCGAGACCGTTGATCTCGCTTTTTGCCCAATGGTTCTCAACGTCCGGGAAAGCCGCCGGATGCGCGACAAGCGCATAGACGCTGTTCGTCAAGCTGCTCGCCACCGCCGAGCGCTGGCCCCCGATCGTCTCTATGCGGGTCGGCACGTGCCGGACCGATCCGTCCGGCTCCAGTACGACGACGGTCGTTACTCCGCTCGTTCCCGCCGGAATCGGCAGTACCCGCTCCACGAATCCCGCGAACTCATCTATCTCCGCATGAGCTTCCTTGTAATCCGCGGAAACGGAAAATTCGATCGGATGGCCGACAAGATTCGGAATGCCGGTGTTCGCCGCATCCGCCCGAGCAATCGAAATCCTCACAAGCACTTCGCTCAAGGCGGAACTCCCCCCGACTTTCCCGGCCAACGTCCCGATATCCAGAAGAGCCGCCGGAAGACGATAGCTTCCGTACGACGTCCGCACTTCCAGCATCGCGGAACGGTTCTCCATCGCTTGAACGACGCTGCCCGTCAGCTCCAGCAGCACGTTCGTATCCGCCCGAACGGCCTCGATCGCCACCGTAGGCTTGTCTCCTCCCGCGGCCAGCCGCTCAAGGAAAGCTTCGGCGCGCAAGGAAACCGTTAAGCCGTTCGGCGTTTCCCGTTCCGAAGCAATCTCCGCCAGCGTTTGTCCGTTCATAGTCGCTTTGACCCCAGCCGCGGGCGGCGTTGGCGCATCGCCTGCTCCGCCACCCCCGGAGCCTCCGCCTCCACCTCCGCCGTTTCCACCGTCCCCACCGGAGCCTCCTGATGAAGGGGCCGGGCGGAACACGACGATGTCGTAGCCGAGCGAAGATCCGTCTTCTGCCGTTACGTTCAGTCCGATCCGGTTAATTCCCGTCCGCAGCGGGAGCTGCTGGCTGGGAACGCCGCTCGTCAGCAAGATCGGCCCCACGGTCGCAAGTCCGTCGCTGCGGTATACGCTTGCGGTCACGCTGGACCTCGAATCGTAAGTCGCCGCCGTAACCGATACCGACGACACGGCGTCAGCCACGCTGGCCGAATACAGCCTATTCGATCGGGCGAACGCCGGACTGAGCGGAACTGCGGCTCCTCCGAGCCCGGTCAAGCTCAGCGATGCCAACGTGGCATCGTCGCTCTGCGGCGCCGTCGGCTCGCCCTCGGTCGTAAACTTCCACGTCGCGTCGTCCGCGATGCCCGCGTAAGGGTTGCCCGCGGCATCCGCGAAAGCGCCCGGATCGATCCGCACGGCGTATTCCGCCGAACGTTCCAGTTCGACGGAAGGGCGGATCGTCACTCTGGCGCCAGCCACCGTCACCTTGGCGGTATCCGTCACCGCGTAAGTTTCCTCCCAGCTGCCGTCGGTTCTCGACAACGTAATCGTTTTGCCCGCAACCGCCGTGACAAGCTCGTTAAAGCTGATCGCCAAGGGGTTGCTTACAGATGCGCCAACGGCATTCGGAGCCGGGTCGTAAGCCGCTGCCAGAGGAGGCGTCGTATCAGGGCCCGCAATCCAGCGCGCGAACAGCGTCACATTGGCGGCGGGCATCACGAGTATATCCCCGGGAGCGTAAGCGACTCCGTTGCCGTTCGGCAGCGTATTCCAGCCTCCGAAGGTGAACTCCGTCTTCTCCAAGTTGCCCAGATTGTCCAGCACTTCGGCATACTCGTCCACCCAGTACTCGAACGGATCGAGAGGCGGCTCGCCTCCCGTATTGCCGTTGCCCTCGTATGTCACGATGTAGGTCGGCTCGGGCAGCGTCTTGACGGCCTTTTTGGCGTAGACGCTCTTTTTGCCGGCTTTATCTTTGACCACAACCGCATAATGATAGGTCTGGCCTCCGTACATGCCGCTAATCTGCTTAGACGAAATATCCGCTTCGTAAGAACCCAGCGGCGTTCCCAACTCAACGGCGGCGACCGTGTCCGCGCTATTTCCCCCTATTCTGTAAACCCGGTACTCCAGTTCGGAGGACGGGGTCATATTGTCCGACGCTTTCGTCCAAGCGAGCGTCACGTCGGAGTGGGTGATGCCGCTTGCCGTAATCTCCCGGTCGGCAATCGCCGGCGGGGTGGCATCCGTGACCGCTCTAGTGACGACTGGGCTGCGACGCTCCAAAGTCGTGCCGTCTCCCAGCTCCCCGCTCGAATTGAGCCCCCAGCCCAACATCGATCCGTCCGACCTCATCGCCGAACCGGAGAACCCCCCGGCCGTGACCGCCACAACGTCCGACACCCCGATCTCTACCGGGATATAACGCCACTCCCACGTCCCGTCCCCGATTTGCCCCTGATAGTTAAGGCCCCAGGACCATACTCTGCCGTCATTCGTTACGGCATGACTATGATGACCGCCTCCTACGACGGCCTTGACGTTGTCGACCAGGCTGACCTGAACCGGTTCGTGGCGATCGTAGCCCGAGCTGTCTCCGAGCATTCCCCACGTATTTCTTCCCCAGCTCCATACCGTTCCGTCTCTCTTGAGCGCCAGGGTATGGAAATTCCCAGCGGAGATCGCCATCACATCGCTGATATTAACCTGAACCGGATCGGCGCGATTCGACGTCGTTCCGTCACCGAGCTGTCCGTAGTCGTTGCTTCCCCAAGTCCAGACAGTCCCGTCGGCTTTGAGCGCGATGCTGTGCCAGCCTCCCGCGGCAACGGCGACGACATTGTCCAGCCCCGGCACCGCCTGCACGGGAGAAGTCCGATCCTCCGTCGTTCCGTCTCCGAGCTCGCCGGCGTCGTTGTTTCCCCATGCCCATACTTTGCCATCGTCCGTTAACGCGAGCATGTGGTAGCTAATACCGGACGACAGAGCGGTAATATTGCCGTCGATGCCCATGATCCGCACCGGCAGCGTACGGTTGATCTTCGTGCCGTCGCCCAATTGGCCGTCTTCATTTTGTCCCCAAGCCCACAGCGTCCCGTCTTCCGTAACGGCATAACTGCTTCGAATACTGGTTGCGATCAATTTTACCCGCTCCAGATCGGCAACTTTGACGGGAACCATTCTTCCAGTCGTCGACCCGATCCCCAGCTGCCCGTGCGTGTTCTGGCCCCAGCCCCATACCGTCCCGTCCGAAACGAGCGCCAAGCCATGATAATACCCCTGAGCGATTTGCGGGGCAACGACATAACGCTCCGCTGCCTGGGCGTCCTTGCCGGGCAGGAACGGAATGACCCCCAGCAGAACCAACAGACTCATTCCTATTTTAGCGATTCGCGACAATTTCCTCTTCATCCTTCCTCTTCGTTTCTTGGGTCGACCCATACCTCCATTTATTTTACGAAGAGAAAAAACATAATTCGATTGACGAAAGTTAACTCCGCTAACAAAAAAGGACGTCCTCTCGACAGAGAAAAGACGCCCGCCGATCGTCCGGCAAGCGTCCTTCTTATCCGTCTACCTATGCAGTTCCATAATCCGGTGCCCGTACAGCATGAACACGGACAGCACCCCGGCCAGCGCCAGATAGGCGGCCAGCACCTTCCACTTCACGGATGCCGGAGCCTCGTAGTATGTCCGGTAGCGATGCAGCTCCTCGTCGATTCCCGCGATCGCCTCGTCCGCTCTCCGCACGTCTTCCGTGAGCAGATGGGACGGAATCGGCTTGTCGGGATCGCCGTCCTCGTACTGAACCGGCTCGTACTCCCACTCCTGGAGCCGCGTGAGCATCCGCTCGGCGTACTCCCGATCCAATCGCACCTGCTCCCGGGCCAGCTTCTCTTCGTCCTGAAGGAACGGAATCAGCCTTCTGCCGCCGCCTTCCTCCTGCGCCCGTTTGGCCGTCTCAATCTGGGCCATTAAAGCTTGCTTAAGCTCCCAAGTGCTCAATAGATTCGGCCAACGCAGCAGCTCTTTGCGGAATTCGGTCAGCTTCCCTTTCTCGTAAGCGAGCAAGCCTCCCCGGTAGCCTTCCCTCGCCCGGTTCCACCATGTGACGACGCCGAATATCAAAATAATAACCATGAGCGGGCTGCCCGCCATGAAGGCATAGATACCCAGCAGAATCAAGCCGATCAGCCAGATTTTCGTCGACAGCACGGAAACGATGCGGCCTCCGTCGAGCGGAGACACCGGAATCAAGTTAAACAGATTGATCAACGCTCCCAGGAAAACGACCAGCGCCCAGAACGGATCGCCTGTCCACTCGTACAGCGCGACGGCGGGAAGAAACGAGATCAGTCCCGCCAGCGGCCCGCCATAAGCCAAATACGCTTCGGTAGCCGCATCCCGGGGCATCTGCTTCATGGAGATGAAAGCTCCCATGAACGGAATGAAGAACGCCGGAGATGTCGCAATCCCCTTGCGCTTCGCCGCGACGACATGTCCCATCTCGTGAACGAAAATGAGATAGATGACCGCCACTCCGAATTTCCATCCGTATATGGCGGCGTATGCTCCCAGGCTCACCATCATCGTGATTAGCGTGCCGCCGAATTTGGTCCACTTGAGCATGGCCAGCACCCATTTGAACTTCGCCAACAAGAATACGCCGACTCCCATCAGCAACGATCTGGTTTTGGTTTTATCCACGTCGGACTCCCTTCGTTACGCTCGATAACTATATAGCTGCTTTTATTATCACCTATAATACGTCCTGGGACAAAAGCAAGTTTCGTCCCGGACATTTTCTTCCCTTTACTTGCCTTCGTTATCTATGCTACACTTACTCGTACTTACAGGAAATGGAGGGGTTACGTGTGAACGACTACATCCGAGTTAGATCCTTGCGTCGCTAATTGAATAGCGCTTAAGGCTCTGCCTGCGTGCAGAGGACTCGGAGTAAGTCTGTCCTATAACCCCTTTATATCGGCGAACGAACGGATATGCGCGGAACGGATGATGGGTGGCGAGATGCGAATCGCCATCCGTTTTTCGGGCATGTTCTTTTCGTTTAGCCGCAGGTGTAGGCTCGGCTATTCGGAACCCTCTATCGTCATACGACCGCACAGGCAGAGAGATGTCTGTGTTTTTTATTGCCTTTTTTACGAATGGAGGAATTTCAATATGGAACGAATTAGAGATAAAGCAATAACGGTCGGCGTGCAGTTGAACCAGAGGCCGGGTTTCCCCGCCTCGATGGAGGAGCTGCGCAACCTGGCCGACGCATGCGAACTGGAAGTCGTCGGAGAAGTGACGCAGAAGGCGGAGAAAATCATTACCGGAACCTATATGGGCAGCGGCAAAATCAAGGAACTGAAGGAAGCGATGGCGGCAAGCGAAGCCGGCGTCGCCATCTTCAACGACGAGCTGTCCCCATCGCAGATTCGCAATCTCGAGGCCGAGCTGGATTGCCGGGTCATCGACCGTACGCTGCTTATCCTTGATATTTTCGCAAGTCGGGCGCAGACCAGGGAAGCCAAGCTTCAAGTCGAAGTCGCACGGCTTCAGTATATGCTGCCGCGCCTGATCGGGCTTCGCGAATCGCTCGGTCGTCAGGGCGGCGGCGCGGGCTTGAAGAACCGGGGCTCGGGCGAAACGAAGCTGGAGCTCGACCGCAGACGGATCGAAGACCGAATCGCGGCGCTGCAGGACGATCTGGAGAAGCTCGTAGCGAGACGTCAAGTGCAGAGAAACCAGCGGCGCAAAAACGAAATCCCCCTCGTTTGCCTGGTCGGCTACACGAACGCGGGCAAGTCCAGCCTGATGAACGCCGTCATCCGCAAAGTCGATCCCGACTCGGACAAGGAAGTGCTGGAGAAGGATATGCTGTTCGCCACGCTGGAGACGTCGGTCCGCAGCATCGCGCTGCCGAACCGCCGCTCGTTCCTGCTCGCGGACACGGTCGGCTTTGTCAGCCAGCTGCCCCATCATCTGGTCAAAGCGTTCCGTTCGACGCTCGAGGAAGTGACGGACGCCGACCTGCTGCTCCACGTCGTCGACTGCTCCGACCCGGAGAGCGCCAAGCGGATCGAAGTGACGAACGAGACGCTGCGCGAGCTCGGAGCCGGCAACATTCCGTCCTTGTACGTCTACAACAAGGCGGACTTGGCGGAAGGTCGGAGCTATCCCGAGGAAGCCGACGGCGGCATCTACTTGTCCGCGCGGAAGGGCGCCGGAATCGACGAGCTGGTCGGGCTGATCGGGGAACGGATTTTCACGGACGACAAAACCTGCGAGGTGCTGATCCCGTACGATCAGGGAAGACTCGTCTCTTATTTCAAAGAGAATGCCGTCATCCATGCGATGAGTCACGAGGAGAACGGCACCAAGCTGTCTATGACTTGCCGGGAAGCGGATTACAAGAAATACCGGGATCTGTTCTCTCCCGCGAACGAAGATTAACCGGGTGGACGCTTTCCGGCGCGGCGAGCGGCAAGCCGGCTTCGGTTCAGCAGAAGAACCTCTGCGGGATTTCCAATTTGCGACCTGATTTTGGACAAATATGTGAACGTTTCCCCAACCGAACATATGTGCGAAAACGAAGCGCACAACACCTCCGAACGTGTTATACTTAAGAGATAGCTTACTGATTTCGACGATTCGGGAGACTTTAAAAGATGATACCGACCTACGAATTGGACGACGATCAATGGGATCGGCTCGTCCGCGACGTCGCCAAGCACTTCGGCGAAGTGACGATCAACAGAGGCTTCAATTATTTCAAGCGGGGCAAAGTGGTAAAGCTCACCCTCCCCTCCGAACGCATCGTGAAAGCCGTCGTGGAAGGCGGGGATCTGTACCACGTCTCGGTGAACCTGGACTCCTTCTCGTCAAGCCGCTGCGACTGCCCCGTCGGCTATTACTGCAAGCATATGTTCGCTTCGATTCTCCGGTATGCCGACATGCACAATCGCTCGGTCCATACGCTGATTAACGCCAAGTCCGTCACGGGGTCTGCGGCGCCCAAAGCCCGAGCCGCCTCCTACAACGAAGCGCGGCAGCTTGCGGCGAAGAAAGCGGCGGAAGATCTTGCCTTCCTGCAGCAACAAGCGAAGCGGATCGCGGAGCTGAGCGTGAAGGAATGGCACGAATGGTTTGCGCTGGCGACCGCTTCGCTCATGCAGAGCTCGAGAAACACGCAGTTCGTTAACGACGCGCTTGCCGCGATCTATCGCCATAAACCCTCTCTTCCCGCGGACGTCGACGCTTTTTTCCTCCTGCACGCGCATCTCTTCGTGCTCGGGAAGCTGACCAAGCAGCCGCAGGATTTGTCCGGCTATATGTATTCTTATTTAGCTTTTCACACGCATCACGCGGCATCCGATCTGCAGGGCAAAGTCGCCCAGCGCATCGCCCAGATGGCCGGCGCGGCCATTCGGCCGGATAACGAGGCGAGAACGCGGCAGACGTTGTTCTACTTGCGAAGCGAAATGCTGGCCGAGACGAACGAGAATCACTACTATCTGCGTCACTACCTGCAAGCTTGGAAGGAATGGTTGATCGGCCAAGCGGACGGCTCCTTCGCAAGCGAGGAGGAATTCGTCCGCTTAACCGAGACCGAAACCGCCAATTCGCCCTCTTCCCTTGCCCTTAACGTGGCCCGGGCCGCCCTGCGCACGTTTCAAGGAAACGACGAAGAAGCTTGGAAGCAGCTGCGGGCGATCGACGAACGGACGAACATCCCCGAGGAGTTTTTACTCGGCTTCCTCGACTATCTCGCTCAAGTCGAAAGCTGGCCCAGGCTCGCCGACTGGCTGGTGGAAGTCACCCCGCTGCTCAATCTCCGCAAGGCAAGCGGCGTGCGCGCCTATTCCGAATACTGGGATCTGGCCGTTCGCCGTCTTCCGGAAGCCGGGCCGCGAATGTGGGACAGTCTCGTCTCTCTGCTGCCCCATACCCGAGAGCTGTACGAGGAGAAGCTGCTCGAAACCGGTCAATGGCGGCGATGGATGGACTTCCAGCTCAGCATGAACAGCGATCCGCTGGAGTTCCGGGTGACCGACCTCGCGCCGATCGAGAAGAACGATCCGGAAGCGCTGCTGCCTTTTTACCACCAAGCGGTCGAACGCTACGTCCTGCTCAAAAACAGGGACGGCTACAAAACGGCCGTCAAGCTGCTCAAAAGATTGGCGAAGCTGTATAAGCGGCTGAAACGGGAATCGCTCTGGGAGGCCTTTATCGATGCGTTCGCCGACAGGCACAGCCGCCTGCGCGCGCTTCAGGAGGAGCTTAGGAAAGGAAAGCTGCTGACATGATGCAAAATCGGATCGAGAGAAAAATAAACGTTCGCGCGCTGCTCGGAGGTTACGGGGACGCTCTGCTCCACGGCTACTACGAAGGCGGCTACGGCTCCGTTTCCGGTCTCAACCTGAAGCATGCCTTGTTCGCCTGGCACGAGCCTTCTTTTTACGGAACGGAGCTGTTCGTCCATCGGCTCGAGGACATCGAAGCCGTCGTGCTGCCGTCCGAGATGGTTCTTCCTTTCTTCGCCGAGCTGAATCTGCTTCGCCATATCGAGTGGGCCTGGGACGACCTTGCCTCGCGACTGCTCGAACTCGCCCCTCTGATGGTCAAGCGGATCGAGGAGAAAAAATATCACCCGAGCTACGAAGCCTTTTTGGCGGACAAGCTGGAGTGGACATGGGACGAAGATTCGCTGGCTTCGGAAGAGCTGGCGTTGTTGGAGGAGGCCGCATCGGACGAGGATTTCATGACAGGGCTTCGGGCGGCGTTCTCCGCGGCGGTCTACACCATTCAGTACGGCTTGCCGACATCGGCGGGCGATCTGCGCAGAGAATACCCGCTGCTCTTCTCGTCCAAAGACAAGCTCGTTCAAGCCGGGTTGACGGAGAACGACTGGCTCGTCTCGATCGGGTGGAGAGCCGACAACGCTCCTTTCCGTCCCGCGCTGCAATTGCTGGAGCCGGGCGAGCAGGAGGACGATTGGCGCCTGCGGCTCGTTCTTCAAGACAAGAAGGACGAGTCGGCCGTCTTCCCCGCGCGGCTCGCCGCGACCGGAGAGCTGCTCGGCACATGGCCCCGCGAGTGGTCTCCCTATGTCGCGCAGCGATCGCCGCAATGGTTGGAGCGATTGCTTGCCTTGCTGCCGGACGACCGGTTCAACGGCTCTCCCCGCGACGTATTCGCGGAGCCTCTGGACGACGAAGCCGCCTGGCGCTTCCTGACGGCGGACAGCCAGCGGCTGCTGGCTGCCGGCTGGCAGGTGCTGCTGCCCGCCTGGTGGGAGACGGCCAGCCGGAAGAAGCCGAGGCTCCGGGCCAAAGTCGGCTCCGGCGAAGGAGGCCGCGCCGGAGGGTCGCTGTTCGGACTCGACTCGCTGGTCGACTTCGACTGGAGGATCGCCATCGGCGACGTCGATCTGTCGGAGGCGGAGTTCGCCGAACTCGTCGCCCGGGGCGCCAGACTCGTCCGTTTCCGCGGCCAATGGATTCAACTCGACCCTGCGCTGCTGGCGCAAATCCGCAAGGCGATGTCCTCCGTGGACAGACGGCAAGGTCTGTCCTTCCAGCAGGTGCTTCAACTGCATCTGCTCGGAGGAGAAGGCGATTGGAACGCCGAGCGGGAAGAAAACGAACAGTCGGATGCCGACCGGGAGCATCGCCTCCGGCTGGAGATCGAGCTGAACGAGCATCTGACGAGGCTGATCGGTCAACTGACGCAGCAGTCGGAGCAGCCGAAGCTCCCCGTGCCCGCCGGACTGCGCGCCGAGCTCCGCTCCTATCAGCAGGAAGGCTACGCATGGCTGAGCTTCCTGCGCAGATTCGGGCTCGGCGCATGCCTTGCGGACGATATGGGCCTCGGCAAGACAGTGCAGCTTATCGCTTATCTGCTGCACATTCAAGAGAGCGCGGCCGGAGGCGAACGGCCGATGCCGTCGCTGATCGTCTGCCCGACGTCCGTACTCGGCAACTGGCAGAAGGAGATCAGCCGCTTCGCCCCTTCGCTGAAGGTGATGCTGCATTACGGAAGCAAGCGGCTGAGCGGGGAAGACTTCGTCGAGGAAGCCAAGCAGGCCGACGTCGTGCTGACATCGTACGCGACCTGCTCCCTCGATCAGGAAACGCTCCAGGGACTGACCTGGACCTCGATCAGCCTGGACGAAGCGCAAAACATCAAAAACGCGCAAACCAAGCAATCGGCCGTCGTGCGCAGCCTGCCGGCCAGGCATCGCATCGCGCTGACCGGAACGCCGATCGAGAATCGGCTGTCCGAGCTGTGGTCGCTGTACGATTTTATCAATCCCGGCTATCTGGGAAGCTCGCGGGAATTCAACAACCGGTTCGCCGCGGCGATCGAGCGGGAGAGGAACGAGCAGAGCACGGCCGAGCTGCAGAAGCTGATCAAGCCGTTCATGCTGCGGCGCAAGAAGAAGGACCCGGCCATCCAGCTCGACCTGCCGGACAAGAACGAAATGAAAACGTACGTCCATCTGACCGCCGAGCAAGGCGCGCTGTACGAGCAGACGGTGAACGAGCTAATGGAGAAAATGCAGAAGCTGGAGGGTATCGAGCGCAAAGGGGCGATTCTGGCCGCGTTAACCCGGCTCAAACAGCTGTGCGACCATCCGCTGCTGCTGACCAAGGAAGCCGTGCCCGAAGCCGTGTCGGAGGAAAATCCGATCGTGGACGTCGAAGCGCTCGCCGGCCGCTCTTCCAAGCTGGAACGTCTGCTGGCGATGGTCAAGGAGCTTCGCGAGGAAGGCGATCGCTGCTTGATCTTCACGCAATACGTCGACATGGGAAACATGCTGAAAAGGATTCTCGGGCAGGAATTGCAGGAGCCCGTCTTCTACCTCAACGGAAGCACGCCGAAAGCGACAAGAGACCGCATGATCGAACAGTTCCAATCGGCCGCGGAGCCTGCAGATGGGGAGGATGGGCGTCCCGGCGTGTTCGTCCTTTCGCTGAAGGCCGGGGGCGTAGGGCTGAATCTGACCGCGGCGAACCACGTCTTCCACTTCGACCGGTGGTGGAATCCGGCTGTCGAGAACCAGGCGACGGACCGGGCCTACCGGATGGGACAGACGCGGGACGTGCAGGTGCACAAGTTTATCGCGCTCGGCACGCTGGAGGAGAAGATCGACGAGATGCTGGAGAGCAAACAGCAGCTCAGCGACAACGTCGTCTCCTCCTCCGAAGGGTGGATCACCGAGCTGTCGACGGAAGAATTGAAGGATCTGTTTACGTTGCGGCGCGATCTCGTCGGATAACGGGAGGGCGCTGATGGGAACCCGCCGGGGACTGAACCTGAACCGGCGGGTTCTTTGCTTCGCGCGCTTCCTCTTCCTTAAAGTAATCGGCAAGGAAGTCGCGGAACCGGACGGCCGCCTTGGACAGGTACTTGTTCTCGTTCCAGACGACCTGGAAATCTCGCCGGCAAACCGGATGCTCGATCGGAATTCGGCGATAATCGGCGGACTGAGGCCCGCAGCTGCCCACCATCGCCACGCCTAACCCGGTTTTCACCAGGCTGACGATGGACGAAGGCTCGTCGGCTCTGCAAATGAAGTTCGGAGCTATGCCGGCTTCGCGAAGAAAGCGCTCGTTCATCCGCTGGAACGGAAACCCTTCCTTGTAACCGATGAACGGCTCGCCCGCCGCCTCCTCCAGACGGATGCTCTTCCGGGAAGCGAGGCGGTGCCCGTTAGCAACGCCCAAATAAAGGCTTTCCCTTAGCACGGTCATTCCGTTAATGCCCGCGCGCCCCTCCAGCGGCATCGGCGTGAAGCCGATGTCCGCCGCTCCGGCCTCGACCATCTGCTCGATTTCGTCCGCGGCCTGCGTAATCCGGAAGCGGACTTCGGGATATTGCGCGACGAACTTGCCGATCGGCTCCGACAGACGCTCCAGCGTCCAGGTAGCGAGATGGATGCTGCCCTGCTCCATTCCCGCCAGCTCGGCCACCTCCTGCTTCCCCTCCTCCAACAGCGCCAGCGCCATATCGACTTTCTTCAGAAACGCCCTGCCGAACTCGTTCAGTCGAATCTGCTTGCCGTGGCGGTCGAACAGCGGCACTCCGAGGTCCGCCTCAAGCCGTGAGATCGTCTTGCTCAGCGCGGGCTGGGCGACAAGCAGCTCCGCTGCCGCCTTCGTCATATGCTCCATTCGGGCCACCGTACGAAAATACCGCAATTGCAGAAGCTCCATCACGCCACCTCCTTATAACCTCAAGTATATAAGCATTATGGTTTAAGAAGTATTTTTGTTATTTTCATGCTCAGTATAAAATACTTCTTGCAGGAGAACAACAGGCAACTGGCTCCGCAGAAAGAAGGTTATCGCATGGACGCTGAATTTCAATCCCGCGCCGGACAGAAGCTGATCCGCATTCTCGCATTCACCCTCGTCATCACGGTCATGAGCGCGACCATGTTCAACATCGTGCTGCCCCGGATCGCCGACGACTTCGGTTTGACGATCTCGCAAGTCAGCTGGGTGTCGTCGTCTTTCCTGCTCGTCTACGCGATCGGAACGATGCTCTACGGCAAACTCGCGGACAGCTACAAGCTGAAAAGCCTGCTCACCTTCGGTCTCGTCTTTTTCGCCTTCGGCTCCTTGATCGGGCTCGCTGCCCAGAACTACTGGATGGTGCTGCTCGGCCGGGTGCTGCAGGGAATCGGGGCGGCCGTCGTTCCCGCCACCGCCGGCATTATCCCCGCCCGCTTCTTCCCGCCGGAAACCCGTGGCCGCGCGCTCGGCATCGCCATGACGGGGCTGGCTATCGGCAGCGCGATCGGACCGGCCATAGCCGCGCTCGTCGTAAGCGCCGTACATTGGCGCTGGCTGTTCTGCATGCCGCTGTTCGGGCTGCTGGCTCTGCCGTTTTATCGCAAATATTTGAACGAGGAGCCTGCCAAAGAGGGTTCCTCGATCGATTGGCTCGGCGGCGGATTGCTGGCCGGCGCGATCGCGGCGCTGCTGCTGGCGATCACGAACGCCGCCTGGCCGTACGCGGCGGGATGCGCTGTACTGCTGATCGTCTTCTACGCCAGAATCCGCTCGGCAAAGTCGCCGTTCATTCGCCTGGAGCTGCTGCGCAACAAAAGCTACTCCGTCGGCATCGCGACCGCGTTCGCCGCGACCGGCGTCGCCTACTCGCTGCCGTTTCTCAGCCCGCAATTGCTGACTCACGTCAACGGTCTCTCGCCCGCCTGGGTCGGTCTGACGATGGTTCCGGCCGCTGCCGTAACGGCCTTGCTCGGACGCTCGGCGGGAAAACTCGCCGATGCCCGCGGCAACCCGTTCCTGTTCTACGCGTCGACGGGATTGCTCGGCTTTTGCCTGTTGCTGTTATCGGTTTTCGCGGGCATAGCGCCGGCGTGGATCGCCGTGTTTCTCATTTTCGGAACTGTGGGCCATTCGTTCATGTACATCGCCTTGTCCAACGGAATTTCCCGCACGCTGCCGCAAGATCAGGTCGGAATCGGAATGGGGTTGTTATCGATGCTTAACTTCATCGCGGGCGCCGTGTCGGCCAGTCTGTTCGGCGGGGTGGTCGATCGGGGAGCAAGCAGCGGCTGGAATCCGCTTAATGCTCATCCAAGCGCGTTCGCGTACAGCAACCTCTACCTGGTATTAGCGGGATTGCTGGCCGTGTTTATCGCCGTCTATTTCTTGCAGTTCGGAGGATCTCTGCGTTCCGGCGCGGACACGCGGAAGACGACTTCTATTACCTGAAAGGATGATTAAGATGTTGAACTCTCGGAAAACGATGAAAGCCGCAGCCTTCTCCGCCTTCGGTCCTCCCGAAGTTTTGCGGACCGTCACGACCGCAATGCCCGAAGCCGGCCCCGGAGAAGTTCGCGTGCGCGTCAAAGCGGCGGGCGTTCAGCCCGCCGATCTGTCCGTTCGCATGGGGTGGACTCCGCCCGGAGCGGAAGTCCGGCTGCCGCAAATTCCCGGCAACGAGTTCTCCGGCATCGTCGACCAAGTCGGGGAAGGCGTCGCGAAATGGGCCGAAGGCGACGATGTGCTCGGCTACCGGCTGCTGAACTGCTACGCCGAATACGTCGTCGTACCGGCCGAACAGATTGCCGCCAAGCCTGCCGACATGTCGTGGGAGGCGGCGGGTTCCTTATCCGCCTCCGGACAGACGGCGCATACCGCGCTGCGCGAGCTGAAGGTCGGCGCCGGCGATACGCTGCTCGTCCATGCGGCCGCGGGAGGCGTCGGCACGATTGCCGTGCAGCTTGCCCGCGCTTGGGGCGCCACGGTCATCGGCACTGGGAGCGAGCGCAATCACGATTATTTGCGCACATTGGGCGCCATTCCCGTGACCTACGGAGACGGCTTGGCCGATCGAATCCGCACCCTTGCCCCGCAAGGCGTCGATGCCGCCCTGGACGCCGCCGGCGAAGAAGCGCTGCGCGCATCCGCCGAGCTGGTCGCCGACAAAGCCCGCATCGGCACGATCGTCTCCTTCTCGCTTGGCGCGTCGCTGGGCGTGCGAGTCATTCGCAGCCAGCGTTCCGCCGAGCGGCTGGAAGAGCTCGTCGAGCTCTACCGCCAAGGGTTGCTGAGCCTTCATGTGCGGCGAACCTTCCCGCTGGAACAAGCCGCGGACGCCCACCGCGAGATCGAGCGGGGACACGGCCGCGGCAAAGTCGTCTTGACGATCGATTAGAAACCGTCGGCGACGCTTCGCCTTCGTCGGCAGGCCGTTTCTATTCTACAGATGGCGCTGGAGATCCGCTTTCCGGAGAAGTCTGCGCGCGGCGACGCTGCCCGCGATCATGACCAAGGAGCAGCCGAGAAGGCCGACGGCTACCACCGTCCCTTCGTCCGCTCCGAGGCTCGCCGTCACGGACCCGGCGGTTACGCCGAGCGCGATTCCAAGCGCGACGGACAGTATCCCCAGCGCCTTGCCCTCCGGAGAGCGGGAGCCGATTCCGAACACCATCAGGCAAGCGATGGAAACCAATCCGGCAGCGAATAACAGCAAGATCATGCGATCACCCCGTCTAGTATATGAATTCATTACTAGAATGGTCATGAATCGCGCTTGCTAACCCTCCCCGGCCGCTCTACGGCCGGTTATTCATCGTCCATTTGGACTCCTCGCAACGTTTTCAGGTAAGTCATGATTTGCTTCTGGGCTTTGCCCGACACGGGAGCGATCACCTCTCCGTTCCTCGTGCGCAGCTTGACGATATTCAGAATCCCGTCGAACGTCTCCACGCGCTTCGGGTGAATGAGCGTTCCCCGGTCGGTCCGAACGAATCCCGATTCCTGCAGCAGATCGGACAAATCTTTGACCGTGGATATCATTTTGTACTCGTCGTCGTAAGAATAGATCGTCATCCTCCCGGCGCCGTCCGTTTGAAGGTACACGATTTCTTTCACGTCGAGCAATCGATGCTCTCCTCTTGAGTTCAGCAGCGGCAGCAGCATCCGTCTCCCCCTCCTTGATGGTCAATAGCGCATAAGTTATTTCGGCTCGGAGATGATACATATAGATCGCAGTTACAGCAGTAACAGGAACTCAATGTCTTGATTATAGCTTTAAATGCGATTTATGGATACTATTTCTGAATTAGACTGTATCTTTCTACCGCTTCTTTCCCTCTCGCTACTTTTCTACACTGAGAAGGAACGAATGAGAGGTGTGAACGATTGGCGAACGATATTCTGAAGCTCGTCGGCCAACGCATACGAAGCTTGCGCAAGGAACGGGGACTGTCGCAGGAGCAGCTCGGGGAGAAAGGCGGCTTCCACTACTCCTACATCGGACAAGTGGAACGCGGCGAGAAGAACGTATCCCTGCTGAACTTGGCGAAAATCTCCGAGGCGCTGGAAGTCAGCTTGTCGCAGTTGTTCGCCTACGTAGACGGAGAAGAGAGGCGCACCGATTCGGAAAACGATCTTCGCGAAATCTTGGCGGCGCTGCGCGATCAGAAACCCGACCAGGTTCGAATGGTTCGCAATGTCGTGCGGGAAATTCTGGGCGACGGCGATCAATACTCGACGAACAAGCGGAGTTGAACCGCATCCCTATAAGCGCGCAAAAAAAAGACCTCGCCCTCCGCCTTCGCGGTGGGATTCGAGGCCCTTGCTTTTGTCTTACTTGTCCCGCAGCAGCCGGATTTGCTCCTCGCTCATCCCGCTGATTTCGGCGATCAATTCGATCTCCATTCCTTTGGCCAGCATCTTTAGCGCCATTTCGATTTTGCCTTCTGTTATTCCTTCGGATTTTCCTTCAGCCCTGCCTTCAGCTTTTCCTTCAGCTTTTCCTGCAGCTTTTCCTGCGGCTATGCCCTCTGCTCGGCCATCGACAAGAGCTTTTTTACGGGCCTCTTCCGCAGCCTTTTCCACAGCCTTTTCCACAGCCTTTTCCACAGCCTTTTCCACAAGTTTTTCAGCAGCTTTTTTCGCAGTTACGTCCACCGAATATACCCAATCCCGCAAATACCTCTCCTTGTCATCGAGAAACTCCTTAAAGCGTTCGTCCAAGCTCAGCTCTTCCAGCTTCTCTTCCGTTTTGGCAATGATCGGATCCATGTCCATCAGCTCCTTCAATTGTTCTTCAGGCAGCTTCTCGTCCATGAACATCAGCCACCTGTGCAAGGCGATGCTTGTATCTTTCTCCATTCGCTCGAACTTGGGAAACTCGATGAAGTGAACTTCGAGCGCGTCGGTCAGCAGCGCGCGTTCCTCGTGGTCCTCGTAGAAGTGGTACGTACTATGAAATCTATCGTATGGGAAAAGGTTGAAGTTAAGGAGGTTAATCGTGATCGTCTTCCTCAGACTTTCGTAAGGATTGCCTGCAGTGAGCGCGGAGGCGAACAGCTTCGACAAGTAAAACAAGGTGCGCTTCACCATATTGCCGCGATCAATCATTTGCATTTCGATGTTGATCAATTCTCCGCCGGACAGCTCGGCCAGAATATCGAGGCGACCGTTTTTGCCTGCCAGCGTATCGCTGCCCAGCTCCAGGTTCCCCGCGATTTTGAGCGACGCGATCGGATCCGTCCCGTCCGGCCGAAGAATCGCGTTAAGCAGCGCCTTCAAGCTTTCCTCAGACGCTTGCTTTCCGAACAGATGGCGGAATATAAAATCGTTTTTCGGTTTCAAACGAACGACAGCCAATACATCCACTCTCCCGTATGGTTAGTCGGCACAAAATGCCACGCTCCATCGGTGCTTCCGCATCGGCGTATAAGGATATTATATCATGTTCCAAGCGTTCCATCATCCCGCTCCACGTTTCACTTCGCGTAACGCAAAATCGCGGCAGCGGCGCGCTCCCGCCTGTCCGGGTCGTCGCTGCGAAGCGCCAGCTTCAGCACCGCCAGCGCCTCGGCGATCGTCTCGTCGTCGACCTTTGACCGATCGGCGGCAGACGGCTGAACGCCCTGCGGAGAGAGCCAGCGGTCCAATTGCGCCAGTTGAAAAGGGTAAGGAAAAGATTGGATCGCGCCCGGAGCGTCCAGCATGTCCTGCACGAGACCGTTCAGCTCCGAACGCGCGATCCGGTGCAGCCAAGTGACGCCGCGGCGGTGACAAGCTCCGTCCTCTGGAACGTCCGACGACTCCACGTAAAAATAATCCCCGACATCGCCCAGCATGACCGTATCCCCGTCCGCGAACAGAATGAAATCGCCGTCCTGCACTCCGTTCGCGAACAGATGGACTTCCTCGGAAGCCGTCCGAAGCCCGTGCCCGACATACCTGCCCAGACCGATCAATCTATCCTCGATCTCGTCCTTGCCCGCTCCCTCCAAGTCCCCGAGACCCGTGTAACCGATACTGATGTAGTTGTCTTCCAGAAATCGCTCGAAGCGGCCCTCGAACGCGGGATTCAGCCGCATGCCGTACAGCTTCATTTTCGCCGACGCGCCTCCTTTATCCGAACCATTGGCTAATATAAAGCATGATCAACAATCCCAGGATAAAAGAATAAGTAGAGGACCGTTCGTATCCGTGCCCGTGGCTTTCCGGTATGAGCTCCTTATAGGAGATGAACAGCATCGCCCCCGCGGCGAAAGCCAGTCCGTAGCCGATCATGCCGGCGATTCCGCTTGCCGTGAAGTAGCCGACGACCGCCGAGGCGGCTTCCATTAGCCCGGTCAAGAAAACGATGGCGAACGACCGCAGCCTGCTCACCTTCGAGTTGATCAGGAAAACGGCGAGAATAAGCCCTTCCGGCATATTCTGGGCCCCGATCGAGATCGCCACCATCGGTCCCAGCCCTTGATTCTGGCTCGCATAGCTGAAGCCGGTGCTCAGACCCTCGGGAATATTGTGAATGAACAGCGCGATAATGACGAGCAGCGACTTCGAATCGAACGAACTGACCCGGCTGTCATTCTCCACGTCGATATGAGGAATGTTCTTCTCGATCAGATCGAGCGCGACGACTCCGACCAGCAGACCGAGCGTCAAGCCCAGTATCCCCGATTCCTTGATCGCCTGCGGCATCAGGCCGAACGTCGAGGCCGACACCATGATGCCCGCCGTGAAGGCGACCAGCACGTCCTTCCACTTTTCGGACAGCCTGCGGATAAAAAAGATGGGCGCGGCTCCGAGCACGGTGGCCATAGCCGAAATAAAACTTCCGAGTAAAGCGGACTCCAAATCCGAGTGCTCCCTTCGTGCCGATAACGTGAGTGTCTGAGTTGATTCTAAATTGAATCGCCCGCCATTGCAATCGCGAACAATGCAGCTCTCTCGCCTCCTCCCCCCTTTCACACTTTCCCTTTCCGTCAGTCCGTCTGCTTCTTCCCGCTCCACTTTCCACGCCTTATGTCGCTATCCCCTTCCGTCAGTCCCCCCAACATCCCCCCATCTTTCATCCTTTTTACCGATATCCCCTTCATTCCATTTCTCGCTCTCTTACCGCCTTTTCGCACCTTTTTGCCGCTATCCCTTCCGGTCAGTTCAGGCCGCACCTGTCCTTTCGCTTTTCGCCCCTTTTGCCGCTATCCCTTTGAGTCAGTTGGGATCACGTCCAGTTGCTCGCGGATTGCATCCATTCTTCCACAACCACCTTTCCAGAACTCACGAAGTCTAGCATTCGTTCCCGGTCTGGCAGGCTAACTCGAGCCTCATCACGACCGCAAGCCCTTAAACTTGGATGATCTGCTCCTTTCCGAACAGAACCGATTTCTGAGCTGTCGGGATAAAAACAAATGGAGGATAGGCCATTGCCAATCTCGCAGGAGGTGTACGACCAACCTGATTGGACGGGATACCGGCAAAAGAGGCTGAGAACGAAAGAAATTTTCTGAAAGGGGGAGTGATTATAATCGGCGCGCGCAGGAAAGGGCCGCCCCTCCGAAGACCGGAAGGGACAGCCCTTGCTGTTGATGCGACCTATTCGGTTACGGCTACGCCCAGCGTGTAAATCTCGCACTTGCCGAGGCGGACCTTCAGCGGTTCGTCGCGATCGGAAGGCGTGACGTCTTCGCCGGCGCGTTCGAGCACATCGCTCTTGTAGAGGCGGGTGAAGTCGCTCGTCGCGTAAACGCTCAGCTCGCCTTCCGCCGGCTGCAGGTTGTACCAGCGCAGCATCAGATCGCCGCTGTCCTCCGCGAGCTTCATCGAGGAGAAGGCGATGCCTTCGCCCTCCCAGTGCAGCGGCGCGTCGATCGCGGCCAGCTTGCCGTCGTGCACGCCGGTCTGGGCGACCGTCCACGGTACCGGGAACTGGTACGCCAGCGCGAACGCTCCGGAAGCCGCTCCGTCTCCGGCATGCGGAATGATCATCAGCTCCACGCTATGCTCTCCCAGGCACTGCGCCTCCGGTGTCGGGAAAACGCCCCAGTCGCCGAGCTCGGACACCGAGCGCAGCAGCGTCACGGCGATCGTATTGCGGCCGTCGCGCAGCACCTCGTATTCGTTCAATCCGCGATTGGCGACCGTAAGCCCCCGAGAGCCGTCGCCGACATCGATGAACGCTTGCTGATGCTGGGCGTTGCTCGGATTTTCCCATTCGGCGGACGGCTCGTTGGCGCGCACCGCCGCTTCGAAGATCGCGTCCGCGCGGTGAGAGTCCGCGATCAGATCGGTCGGGAACAGCGCGCGAACGCGGTGGTCCTTGGCCTGATTATCGAACGTAGCGCGAATGCCGACGCCTCTGCCGTCCCGCTCCAGGCTAACCATGGTGCGGATCGTGAGGGGCACGGTATGCTCCACCCGCTGAGCCTTGCGCTCGGGGTAGTACACCGCCTCCCGCTTCTCCTTCTCGAACAGCTCGTCCGCCGAAGCCGGCACCGCCCAGTAATGGACGATCTCGATCGAAGCCCGGTACGGCGTATTCTCCAGCACCGTAATTTCCGCTTCCAGCCCCTTGGTTGTCAACGGCTGCTCTCCGTCCGGCTGCTTGTACATATACTCATTGCCGATGTCGCCCGTATCCTCGTAGACGAGCAGGTCGCGATAGACGCCCCCGGACGCCTTGTCCGTCACCGAGAGCGAGCCGTCGTCCGCAATCTCGATGCGCAGATGCTCGTTCTCCAGCACGCGGTCTCCGGACACCAGCGAAGCTTCAGCCGAGACTCCGGAAGATCCGCCGACCTCAACACCTTCAGAGCCCTTCACCCAGGCATACGCCTTATGCCCCAGCGCAGGCACGCGGTCGGCTTGCAGCACAAGCTTCACCCGGCGCGCCCAGTAAGGCTGGCGGAACTTGTCGTTCGGCAGATCGTAGCCGAATTGCAGGCCGAGATCCTCCAGCGTATGCGCGGCGACACGACCTTCCGCGTCTACGACGACGCGTCCTGTCACGTCCACCTCATTCATCCGACGGATCATCTCGTCCATGGCGACGCCTTCGCGGAAGTAGATGCGCGCCGCATCCAGCTCCACTTCCACCGTGCCGGCGCGCTCCCAACCCGTCGTATTGAATACGACGAACGGCACCGCATCGTCTCCGTACTCGGCGAACGGCGAAGTATCGATCGCCTCCGCCAGCGCCTTCACGCTCGCGTCCACGATCGTCTCGGCGACGTGCCGGCTCTTGTCGAAGCGGGTCACCATCTCGCGGTGCACCTCATCCACGCTGCAGCCGCAAATGCTGTCGTGCGGGTGGTTCTGCATGAGCGTCTTCCAGGCGTACGTGAACAGATGATGCGGGTAAGCCAAGCCGGCCGCCGTGGAAGCGTAGGCCGCCAGCGGCTCCGCTACCTTCTCCAGCAGCGTCTGTCCGCGCTCGTTCATCTGCTTCAAATAAACTCTTGCCGAAGCCGTGTTAACCAGCGTGGACCAGCCGTCCGTGCGCTGGCTGCGCAGCTCGCCCCGGACGACCGACAGCTCCGACTTCAGCGCTCCCTCGACCGATGCCAAGTAATCAGCGAAATTGGAATGCACGAAATCCGTGTCCGGATGCAGCTCGCGCGCGACGCGAATCGCCTCCGGCAAGTCGGTCTGGATCGGCTGGTGGTCGCAGCCGTTCATGAACAGCAGTTCCCCGGTGGACGCATACTTGCCCGCGTCCGCCAGCTTGCGCTCCCAGTAAGCCCGCGCCTCCTCCGGATCGGCCGGCACCTCGTTGCCGTTGCTGTACCAGTTGGCGAACAGGATGCCAAGCACGCGCGAACCGTCCGGCCCTTCCCAGATCAGCTCGGAGAAGGACGATTCGTAGTCGGAATCGGCGACCGTATTGTTGAACCCGGTCGGCTTGACGCCCCGGCCGAACACGGCGTTGCCGATGTCCGCCTGCCGCATCAATTGCGGAGCCTGCCCAATGTTGCCGAACGTATCCGGGAAATAGCCGACCTTGGAGATCGTCCCATAACGTCCGGCGTCTTGATGGCCGATCTGCAGATTGCGAACGTTGGCTTCGCCGCTCGTCAGGAACGCGTCCTGAAGAATGTACCACGGCCCGATATGGATGCGGCCTTCATGAATCAGCTTCTCCAGCCGCTCCCTGCGGTCAGGCCGCACTTGCAAGTAATCTTCCAGAATGATCGTCTGCCCGTCGAGGAAAAAGCTGCGATACTCCGGCTCGCGCTCCAGCGTGTCCATCAGCGTATCCATCAGCTCGATCAACCGGACGTGATGCTTCTCGTAAGGCAAGTACCACTCGCGATCCCAGTGGGTATGCGAGATGATATGAGCCGTTCGTCTATTCGCCTTGTCTGTCATGCCGCAAGCTCCTCACCGTTTATGCATTTGCGGTTATCCGCACTTCCTCCGGCCGGTAGACGGATACGATGCGTCCTTCCCCGTCCGTCGCGAACAGCACCGCTCTTTCCCGTTCCAGCTCGAAGCCGTAAGTCGTACCCTTCAGCGGGTCCTTTACCCGAACGGACGTGTCGAAGGCATACTCCGACACGAACACGTACAGCGAGCCGTCCCGGAACTTCAACTGCCGCCCGTACACGCCGGGCAGATCGCCTTCCAGCCACTCCAGCTCCGCTTCGTACCCGGACGCCTTCAGCGCATGGGCATACAGCGCCGAGATCGGTTCGACCCGGTCGTTCAGCTCCACCGGCAGCGGACACCAGATGACGCGCCCTTGGCCGTAAGCCGCTTCGACGACTGCATCGCCCGCCGAACCCGAGCCGCTGCCCTCAACGGCAATCTCCTTGAATACTTGGGCGATCCTCCGATTGCCGTAAGACACCGGATAGGACGCGCCGCCGATAACCAGCCGCTCCTCGCGAACGACGTTGCTCAGCTTCCGCTGTCCGAACGCGTCGGCCAGCCTTTCCGCCGAGCGCCAGTACGCGTCGATTCCCAACGGTCCCGTGAACAGCAAAGTCGCCCCCGTGCGTCCAACGTAATCGAGCAGTTCCGCGAACGCCTTGTCGTCGATGTTATGCGCGGACGGCACGATGACCAATTTGGCCGGGGCCGCCTCCAGCTCGTGCAGATGGTATTCCGACACGCCTCGGAACGGCACGTTCAGCTCGTAGCCGAGCACCCGCGTCAGCCGCGTCGTGGCGTCGAAGGCCAGCTTGCGGTTCGAGAAGTCGTTGGAATACGGGAACACGACGGCGACGTCTTCCAGTTCGCGGTCCCGGAACAGGCCCTTAATCTCTTCCATAAAGCTGCCGAAACGATACGACACGTCCGCCTCCGGCTTCTCCGTGCCGTCGGCGCGCAATGCGCCGATGTGAGATTCGTTGGCGTTGTCCATATAGAAGTTGGTGTTCCAAATCCATTGGATCGCGCCCGCTCCGCCCGTCGAGAACGCGTAGGCGTACTTGCGCTCCAGCATGGCGCGCAGTTCCTCCTCGCTCCGCTTGGCGAAGCCTTCCGGCGTCTCCACATACATGATGCCCGTTTCTTGGACCACATTCGGCTTATCAGCCGTCTTGGCAAAAATGCCGTCCCACAGCAGATGGTCGTTCAGCCACCAGCTATGCACCGTCGTGTAGTCCGCCGCTTCCTGATAGAAGAACGGAGAAGGCCGCTGAGCCCCAAGCGCTTCGTCCTGACCGACCGTGACGAGCTGGTCCGGGCAGACGTCCTTGATCGCGCCGTACAGCTCCTTGGCCCAACGATTGTGCATTTCCATCGAAAACAGAACGTAATCCAGCCAGCGCGTCCCTCTTTTTCCCGAATGCATATCCTGAACGTCGAAGTTGATGTCGCGCGCTTCGGGAACGGCTGCCGAGGCAAAGTCGGACAGCTCGCCAGGGGTCATGCCCCAGCGCTCGCGCAGCGCCTCGACCGTGCCGTGCCGCTCGGCCAGCCACTCCGCGTAAGCCTGCCGCTCGAACTCGTCCCGGCAAGACCGGGGTCCGTCAGAGAAAATCCGCTCGGGATCGAACATCGACGGCTCGTTGATCAAATCCCAATCGACGTTCGTCGTCTCCCGATGGCGGCTGACGATCGAGCGAATGAAGCGCTTCTGCGCCTCCACGCTGCGAGGGTCGAGATACGGATTCTTGCCTTCCCACGTCTCCGGGGTGAACGAGAAAAACGTAAACGTCACCTGCAAGTCATGCTTCTTCGCCGTCTGGAAGAAGGCGTCGATGGAGCGCAGCACTTCCTCCGAAGCGTGGCCGTCCACCTGCATTACGTTGCGGTATGCGGTCCAGATGCCCGTGCGAATCCAGTTGATGCCGGCCTTGCGCATCTGCGCCATATCCTTGTCCCAGACCGCGACGTTCGGCAGGAACAGGAACTTGCGCGCGACGTCCGACGTCATGTACGTCATGCCGACGATCGGCAGCGGCTGTCCGTCCTTCTCGAAATAATCCCTGCCGACGCCGATCGGACTGCCCGACTTCAGCAGCTCTGCGTCGACGGCCCAGAAGCCTTGACGCAAGATGCGCTTCTCGCCGTCCGAAGCCTCGGCCTCGCACGCCACCGCGTAGTAGCCGCCTTCCAGATCGATCGGCGCCGGAATGCGCTCGAACCGAATCTCTTCTCCGACCTTGGCCGCAAGCCGATGCTCGAATACGGCGGCCCCGTCCTTCTCCTGGACGACCCGCAGCGAGAACGTCCACTCGCGAGCCGATGATCCGCCGCGTCCTAGCTTCTGCGCCTGAAGCGTCAGCAGCGGCCGCTCATGCGGCTCGTAGGAGGCGTAGCTCGGCTTGACCCACAGCTCGGTCACGCCCGCCGCGCAGAACGAAGCCCAGCGAGCCAGCGCCTCGAAGCCGCCGGACTCGGCGAACCCGCGCCCTAGCGGCTGGTTGACGAACAGCCAGCGCCCGCCGCCGAATTCGCCCCGCATGTTCTCCCACAGCACGACCGGAGCGGCAACCTCCCGCCCTTCGGACGAGATGCCCTTCACGAGGGCGTGAATAACCGCGTCCATCGGACCGGCGGAGCCCATCTGGTGCGGCAGGTCGCTCGACTTCGTCACGTGCGGCACGAGGTTCCACGTATCCGCGACGTCAAGCAGCGCCTCGCTGCCCCTGAACAACGGAAGATCGCCCGCCGCTTCCAGCTTCGCGACAGGCTTCGATTGGACCGGCAGCATCTCGTGAATGCGAAGCTGCCGATGATAGGCGGTTTGCTCGGGTTCGACATGCCATCGGCCTTCGACCGAACGCACCGGCCTGCGAAACGGCGCTCCGCCCGCGCTGACCAGTCCGCCTCCCCGTTTCAGGAAAGCCAGCGTCTGCTCCCAGGCGTCCGCCGGAAAATAAGGGGCGTGAAGCGTCACGAAGCTTCCCCCGTCCGCCTCCTTAAGCGCCGCTGCCAAACCGGCCGCGTCGGCTACCGTACCGATCGCCCGCAGCCTCTCCATCGCCTCGTTCCCGAGCGCCGCGGCGCCCGGAAACGAAGGATCGTAAAATAGGATCGTTTTAGCCATCCAGCAATCCCGCCTTCATCGACTTGTAGACCAACTGGGAGAACAAGCTGTTCGACCAAGCGAACCATTTTCTCGTGAACGTGCCCGGATCGTCCGCATGGAAGCCTTCGTGCATGAAGCCCGTGTCCGCGTCCGTCGCTTCCAGCAGGGCGATCATCTCCAGCTTCTCCTCGGCCGACTTCGCCGTCAGCCCCTGCATCGACAGCGCCATATGCCAGATGTAATCCGGCGGCGTGTGCGGGCTTCCGATGCCTTTGGCCACCTTGCCCTCGTAGTAGAACGGGTTTTCCTTGCTCAGGGCGAAACGCCGCGTATTTTCGTAGATCGGATCGTCCTCCGACACGTATCCCAGATAAGGAATCGAGATCAGCCCCGGCGTTCCGGCGTCGTCCATCAGACAGTAATTGCCGAAGCCGTCCGTCTCGTACGCGTAAATCGGGCCAAATTCAGGATGCCGGTAGACGCCGTACAGGCGGATGCCGTGATCGACCTCGCGCTCCAGCTTGGCCATCTCGTTCTCGAACGACAGGTCGCGGAACACGAATTCGGCGATCTCCCGCATTTGCCGCAGCGTCACGACGAGGAACATGTTGTCCGGTATGTTGTAATGGAAGTCGCACGCGTCGTCGCTCGGACGGAAGCCGGACCAGACCATGCCCGTATAGTTGACCGGCATGCCCAATCCGTCGTTCATGAGCGAGTCGGTGGCAATGCCGTTATTCCGCTCAAAGCGGTAAGGAGACTGCTCGAAATGCCGCTGCTCCCTTTTCCACAGATCGACCGCCGCCCGCATCGCCTTCTTGAACTCGGAGTCGAAGATGTCCGCCAGCCCCGTCTCCTTCCAGTAGGCGTAAGCAAGGCGCATCGAGAAGCAGATCGAGTCGAGCTCGAACTTGCGCTCCCATACCCACGGCGACATCTCCGTGACGTCGTCCGCGTTCCAATGCCAATCGTTGTCCATTTCATTAAAAGCGTTGGCGTAAGGATCGATCTGGATCAGCTTCATATGAAGCTTGACGAGTCCGGCGATCATCCGCTGCAGGTCGGCGTCGTCCTTGGCCAGCGGCACGTAATGGATCACTTGCTCGACCGAGTCGCGCAGCCACATGGCCGGGATGTCCCCGGTAATGACGAACGTCGTGCCGTCGTCCTGCAGCTTGGTCGTCGTCTCCAGCGTGTTCGGGAAGCAGTTCTTGAACAGCTTCAGCAGCTTGGGGCGATGAGCCAGCTTGCTCTCCGCCTCGGTCAGCGCGTCCTGTACCGATCGGGGCAGCTCCAGCTTGGGCATGGAAATTTTGGGCAATCTGAATTGTTCCATTGTATGAATCCCTCCATAGCGTTATCGTTTCTGCACGGAGCCCCGTTATTCCTTCACGGCGCCGACGGTTAAGCCTTGAATGAAGTAGCGCTGGAAGAAAGGATAAGCCAGCACGATCGGTCCGGTCGCCAACACGACCATCGCCATCCGCGACGTATCCTGCGGCATCGACTGCAGCACGCCCATGCCCAGGGACGGGTTGTTCGTATTCTGCAAAATGAACTGCATGCTGTTCTCGATCCGCATCAGCATCGACTGCAAAGGCACGATGCTCGGATCCTCGATGTAGAGCAAGGCGTTAAACCAGTCGTTCCAGTAGCCCAGCGTGCTGAACAGGGCAATCGTGGCCAGACCCGGCAGCGCCAGCGGGACGACCAGCCGGAAGAAGATGCCGAACTCGCCCGCGCCGTCGATTTTGCCGGATTCGATAATCGCGTCCGGAATCATCGTGGAGAAGAACGTCCGCATGATCATAATGTAGAAAGCGTTAACCGTCAGCGGCAGTATAAGCGCCCAGATGGAATTTTGCAAGCCGAGCATCTTGGTCGTCACGATATAGGTAGGGACGAGTCCCCCGTTGAACAGCATCGTGAAGAAGGCGAAGAAAGCGAAATAAGTCCGGTATTTGAAGCTTCTGCGCGAGATGGCGTAAGCGAACAGCGAGATGAAGATCAGGCTGAGCGCCGTGCCGACGACCGTAACGAAAATCGTCACCCCGTAGGAACGAAGCAGTTGATCGCCCGCCTTGAAAATATATTCGTACGCGGCCAGGCTCCATTTCTCCGGAAACAGGGAATAGCCGTTGCGCGCCAGCGTCTTCTCGTCGGTGAACGACAAGATCATGACGAACAGGAACGGGAATACGCAAGCCAGCGAGAACAAGCCCGCGATCAGATTAAACGTGACGTTCCAGACCGGGGAAAGCCGGTGAAAGTCGCGCGATTTCGCCAAAGAGGCCATGGGGGTTGCTCCTTTCTGCAGAGATTAGAAGAGCGCGTTGTCCTTGTTGAATCTGCGGACAATAGAGTTGGAAGTAATGACGAGCACGAAGCCTACGAACGATTGGTACAGTCCCGCCGCGGTGCTCATGCCGATCTCCCCGGTCGTCTTCAGGCCGCGGTACACGTAAGTGTCGATAACGTTCGTGACCGAATACAGCGTGCCGGAATCCCGGGTTACCTGATAGAACAAACCGAAGTCGGCGTAGAAAATGCGGCCGATCGCCAGCAGCGTCAGGATCGTCATCAGAGGGGTGAGCATCGGGAGCGTAATGTTGCGGATTTGCTGCCATTTGTTCGCCCCGTCGATCATCGCCGCCTCGTACAGCGACTTGTCGATGCCCATGATGGCGGCCAGATAGATAACGCTGTTATAGCCGAGCGATTTCCACAGGAAGACGAGCACGATAATCAGCGGCCAATATTTCGGCTCGGAATACCATTGCGTCGGATCCGCCCCCAGAGCGACGGCGATCTTGTTGATCATGCCGCGGTCGTAGCTGAGGAAGCTATATACGAAATAGCCGACGATGACCCACGACAGGAAGTACGGCATGAACATCCCCGTCTGGTACCATTTCGCCAGTCTTTTGTTTGCG
The DNA here is from genome assembly GCF_041641335.1 of Cohnella sp. NCBI lineage: Bacteria > Bacillati > Bacillota > Bacilli > Caryophanales > Paenibacillaceae > Cohnella > Cohnella sp. The sequence goes on from NZ_JBEPYQ010000048.1 coordinate 30,342, forward strand.
ATTTCGGACAGCACGATCGCCATCGCCACGGCCAGCACGAGGCCGATGAAGATGAAGACGGCGTTATAGAGAATCGTATTGCGCGTAATAATATAAGCGTCGTCGGTGCGGAACAGGAACTTGAAGTTGTCGAAGCCGACCCACTTGCTGTTGATGATGCTCGACAGGAAGCTGCCGCTAAAACGGTACTCCTTAAACGAAATGATCGTTCCGAGCATAGGCAAATAAGAAAAGCAGATGAACCATAGGCTGGCGGGAAGAACCATCAGCAGCATGGCCTTGTTGCGGTTAATATCTTTCAGATGGCGCCCTAAGGCTTTCATGAACAATCCCCCTTGCGCTGTAGAATGCAAGATATGCCTAATCGTGAAAAGCGGGCGAATGCCGATCATTCGCCCGCGCTATTGATTTTTACTTGTTGTTGGCGGCTTTCCAGGCGTCGAGCTGGCTTTGCGCTTCGGCCATGATCTTGTCCAGACCGGCCGCTTGCAGCTTCTCGATCGCTTTCGGCACGTACGATTCCGGATCGACCGTACCCGTCATCAGCGGAGCCCAGAACGCTTCCTTCGCGTTCTGCACGGCCGCGATCTCGGTCGACACCTTCGACGGATCGAAGTTAAAGCCGAGCAGGATGGCCGGTTGGCCCGCGTCGTTGTAGCTCTTGAACTCTTCCCACTTGTTGTCCGGGTCGCCCGGGTTCAGGTACGTCAGCATCACGTTGCCGAGAGAGAACGTCGGCATGTCATAGTTTTTCGACTCGGGCAGGTTTTCCATGTGCGTGTCGTCGACTTTCTTGTAGTGCGTGCCTTCGATGCCGGAGTCGACCATGTTGCGCAATACCGGATCGGTGTTCAGCAGGTTCAGGAACTCCATTGCCTTCTCCTTATGCTTGGAGTTGGCCGAGATCGCCTGCATCGAACCCATAACGGACAGGTTGTACACGAGCGCGTCGCTCTGCGGCGTGGAGATGATCGGATAGCCGTAGCTCGTCGACCAGACGTTGTCCGCGAACGGCTGCGTCGTCGCCTTGTCGGCGAACCAGAGGCCCGTCGCCTGCACGTCGCTCGAAGATTCCAGCGTCGCCGCTTCGGTCGGAACGAAGCCCGCTTTGTAGTATTTGTGCATCGTCGCGAGCGCCTGCTTCATCTCCGGCGTCTCGAATACGTTCACGACTTTGTATTCCGTGTCGTCCAGCTTGACGGCCAGCGGGAATTTCTCGATCAAGTAGTCGTAGGGCAAGTAAGGCATGAAGTTTTTGTCCACCTGGAACGGGATGACGTCCGGGTTGTTTTCCTTGACCGTCTTCAGCAGCGGCTCCAGGCTTTCCAGCGTACGGACGCCTTCGAAGCTCAGGTTGTTCTCGTCGAGGATGTTCTTGTTAAAGCGCCATACCTCTTGAGCCGGAAGCTCCTTGTTGGCCGGAACGCCGTAGTTTTTGCCGTCGACCTTGGAGCCTTCCAGGAACGCCGGGTCCAGCGTTTCCTTAATGCCCTTGCCGTATTGGTCCAGCAGCTCGTCGATCGGAGCGAATGCGCCCTTGCGCGCGTTCTGCACGTAATCGAAAGCCCACGAAGCGGTGAACATCATATCCATCGAAGCCCCGGAAGCGGTCAGAACCTGCATCTTCTGGTTGTAGTCGCCCCAGTCGATCATCGTCATTTTGACCGTCGCGCCGATCTTCTCTTTCGTGTACTTGCTGACTTCTTCCATGACCTTGTCGACGTCTTTCTGCGGCGTGCCGATCGTGTACCAGCTCAGCTCGACCGTCTCGCCTTTGTCACCGTTGCCGGAAGCGGCGGAGTCGTCGGAAGCTTTGTTGTTACCGCAAGCTCCGAGGACGAGCGAAGCGGCCAGAATCGACGTCAGACCGAACGTTAATTTCTTACGGGTGCTGCTCATGTTGTATGGCCTCCCTTATCTGTCTGCATAAGTATGTTGCAACTACATCTTGAATATTAAAGGATGAAACCATTTTCAAAAATACGAGAAACCAAAGATTCCATGGACAAACTAAATAAACGACGGGGCTGTCCTATAAGTCAGGCACAGAATAATATCGAGATAGAAATAGGGGTATGTATCTCCTGGAGAGCGAAGCGCCTGCCTCATACGGTCATGAAATTACCCTGTCACGGGTTAAACAATTCCTAATTTCATGACCGTGCTTCGGGGTCCCCGGAAAGTAATCGGAATAAGCTGCGAAGCTTCTCGTCACTTTCTGGGGTGCATTGTAGCGTAAGGAGATACATACCCCGTTCCTGTTCATCGATATTCTAATTGTTGCTCCTTGACTTCTTATGGAACAGTCCCGTCATTTGGTTCGAATTCATCTTATAGAAGTCCTTTGTACTCGCTGGGAACGATGCCGACGTGCTTCTTGAACTGCTTGTAGAAATAACCGATCTCCCAGTAGCCGACCTGGCGGGCGATCTCGTTCACCTTCAGCGGGCTTTCCAGCAGCAGCTCCTTCGCTTTGCCGATACGGTACTTGTTGATGTAATCCGCGAACGTCTCCCCCGTCTGCTTGTGGAACAGCTGACCAAGGTAGTTCGGATGGATATGGTACATCTGCCCGAGCGACTTAAGCGTCATCGGCTCGGCGTAATGCTCCTGAATGTGCCGCAGCACCTGCTTGACGACCGGGCTCATGTCCTCCCCGGCGAACGAATCGACGGAGTACGTCGCCGCGGCCGTCACCGCTTCCTCCAGCTCGCCCGGCGACTCCGCTCCGACGGCCAGATCGAGGGCGCTCCGGTACGCTTCGGCCGCGTCGGGCCGGTTCAGCTTGTCCGTCTCCAGCTTCATGCGGATGATCAGCTCGACGGCGGCTCCCTTGGCGCGCATCGGATCGGCGGTGGCGCGAATGACCGCGAAGTCGGCGCCGATCCGGCGCAGCAGCTCAGGCTTGTCCTTGGCGACGAAATCTCTGGCAAAGGCGTCCCATTCCAGCACGCCTTCGGGAAGCGAGATCGCGGAGGCCGAAGGCAGCGCGTCGCAATCGATGTACCGGCGGTCGGGCGCGATCAGGAACAGCTGCAGCGCGCGCCGGGCTTGCTCGTAGCTCTCTCCCGCCGCCGCGGTCGGCTTCGCCCCGCCGAGCGCGATGCGAATGCGTCCTTCCCCGGCTTCGGCGAGCGCGAGCAGCTTCTTCTCCGCCAGCTTCCTGCCCAGCTCGGGATCGTCCATGCCGAACGCGGCGATCGCGTCGTCACCTTCCGTATCCCGGAATAAGACGACGTCTTCCTCGCCGGCCAGCACTCTCGCCGTCTCCTCGTAGGCTTTTCCCTCGTCCCCGGAGAAACGGATGATCGCTGCCGCCGAATACGGCTTCATCGCCCCGATGCCGAGCAGCGCCAGCCTCTCCGCCAGCTCGGCGGGACCGATGCGCCCGGTCAGCCACCGCTTCATGACGTTGTCGCGCAAGATGCCGATCTCGTCTTCGCCGAAAGCCCGTTCCGGCCGCGCGGCGTTCAGCTTGTCGGCCGTCGCGCCCAAGGTCGAGCGCAGCTCTTCGAAGTTGACCGGTTTGAGCAAGTAATTTTCGATGCCGAGACGCATGCCTTCCTTTAAGTAATCGAATTCATTGTAGCCGCTCAGAATGATGACCTTCAGTGCGGGAATCCGTTCACGAGCCTGCCGGATCAGCGCGAGGCCGTCCATGACCGGCATCGAAATGTCGGTGATCAGAACGTCGACCGGCACTTGGCGCAGCAGCTCCAGCGCCCGCTTGCCGTTGTCCGCGCTGCCGACGACTTCCAGGCCGAACGCCGACCAATCGACCGCGTCGATCAGCCCTTCCGTAATAAACGGCTCGTCGTCGACGAGCAATACGTTATACATCGTCCGCTTCCTCCCCTTCCTTCTCCGCCGGCCAGACCGCCGTCACCGTCGTGCCCTCGCCCGGCTTGCTCTCGATGCTTATTCCGTAGGACGGCCCGTACGTCAGCTTTAGCCGGTCGTTGACGCTGCGCAAACCGAACGATTTTCCTTCCGGGGCCTCCGATGTACCCAACTCGCTTATAATGCGCTGCAAATGGTCCGGCTCGACTCCCTTGCCGTTGTCGCGCAGCCGCGCGACGATCAGCCCGCCGTCCCTGAACGCCCGAATGTCCAGCACGTTGTCCTTGCGTTCCGGGTCCAGCCCGTGCACGATATAGTTTTCCACGAGCGGCTGCAGCAGCAGCTTAAAGACGACGATGCCCGCCAGCTCCGGCTCGCATTCGATCGAATACGCGAACTTATCTTTATATCGGATGCGGAACAGCTCCAGGTAAAGGCGACACATTTCCAGTTCCTCGCGCAGCGTGCATTCCGGATTGGCGCTGACCGAATTGCGGAACAACGCGGCCAGGCTGTAGATCATCTCCGCGACGTCCTCGGCTCCCCTCGACACCGCCCGCATCCGGATAACCTCCAGCGTGTTGTACAGGAAGTGAGGCTTGATTCTCGCCTGCAGCGCGGACAGCTCCGTCTGCTTCAAGCGGATTTCCGCCTTGTACTCCCGATCGATTCGACGGTTCAGCTCGTCCAGCATCTCGTTAAAGCGGTGCGAGATTTGCCCGAGCTCGTCCTCGCGCGGGTCCTGGAGGCGCGCGGTCAGGTTGCCTCCCTCGACCTTCTTCATGAACAGGACGATCTGGTTCGTCCTTCTGGAGATGCTGACGATGACGAGCGACGGAATGACGACGGCGACGACGATGCAGATCGCGGCAATGAGAACGATCGTCCTTCTGAGTCCGGCGTAAGCCTCGGCGATTTCATCGACCGGCGCGATGCCGACGACGATGTAGCCCGCTTTGTTTTGCGTCAGCGAGGAAATATAAGACGGCTCGCCCAGCGTCTCAACGTCGTTCAAAGACTGGATTTGCTCCATGTAGGGGAAGGGAGCGCCATAGTAGCGGTTTGACGTATCCATCATCACCTGCCCGTCCGGCGTGAGGACGAGGATCGTGCCTTTGAGCGGGGCGCGATTCTCCTCCAGCGCTCTGCCGGCCATGCCCGCGTCGAAATAGACGAGCAGCTGTCCGATGCTTTCGAGAGAATTTTTGTCGTTCAGGCGCATTCTCATTCCGTACAGCTGCGGGTTCCATTGGTTGATCGTCTTGCGGATCCAGACGTTGGGCACGGATGCGGCCGGTCCTTCCGCAGCCATGATCTCCGGCACGTAGGATCGGGTCGCGTTCACGTCGTACAGCCGCTTCGTTCCTTTGGAATCGTAGACGTACATCGTCTGCTTTCGCGAGCTGTACAGGATGACGTTCTGGATATCCGAATCCGACTCGATCCGTCCGGCCAAGTAATTCAAGACGTCCGTCGAACCGCCGCCTTCGTAATTCTGATCCAGCATGTATTGCACGTAATCGTTGTAGGAATGCTTCAGAAAATAGGACGCATTGCTCGCCAGCACGCCGTTGCGGTACAGCTCCGACACCGTATCCTGCAGCCAATCGTATTTCTGCTCGATATATCGGTTGACCCGGTCCATCGCCTGCTTCTGGTTGTTCAGCTCGCCCTCGACGACCGATGCGGACATAAGCCGGTACAGCAAATAAGAAAAGGTGATGATCGTGGCGTTGACGATCAGCGCGAACACGAGGATCACCTTAACGAACAGATTGTTGCGGAAATAGTTGCGGTACAGCTTCCCGAGTTTCATCCTAGTTCTTCCCTCGCGCATGGTCGATATGCGATTCATGATAACAGAAACGGCGCAATAAACCCAACCTCCCCGCGAGGTTGACGCGGCTGAGAAAGCTGCGAGAGGCTGAGGCTGGGTGAACGCCACATAAGGCTGAGGTCGAGGAAAGGCCCAAACAGTTGTGACCGAGCGAAAGTATCGGGTATGCTTGAGCGATAGAAGCCTGCGGGAGAGTGGACCGAATGAGTGAAAACGAATATGCGTGGACGAACGGAATGAGGATTCTGGACCGGACGGGGGAGCTTGCGCACGGACAGGACATCGCGTATTCCTTCGCGATCGACGAGCTGCTCGGCAGAGAGGTCGGGAGCGGCAGGGGGCCGGTCTGCCATCTCTGGCGGCATCCGCGCGCTTTCGTGATCGGGGCGAGAGACGGCCGGCTGCCCGGCGCGTCCGATGCGGCCCGCCGGCTTCGGAGCGCGGGTTACTCCGTGCTCGTCCGCCATTCCGGGGGAGCGGCGGTTCCGCTCGACGCCGGCGTTGCGAACGTCTCGCTCGTGCTGCCGATAGACGGAAGCCGAACGCAGAATTATGCGGCCGACTTCGAGAAAATGTTTCTGACGATCGGCAGAGTGCTGTCCTTCTATGGTATTTCTATCGCCAAAGGCGAGATCGCAGGCTCTTATTGCCCCGGAGACTACGATCTGAGCGTGGACGGGCTGAAGTTTTGCGGCATCGCGCAGCGCAGGCAGCTGAAGGCGATGATCATTCAAGCCTTCGTCCTCGTCGAAGGCTCGGGGGCCGAGCGAGCGGAGCTCGTCAAGGCGTTCTACGACGAAGCTGCGGTCGGCGCCAAGCCGGACGCGTACCCTGAGGTTCGCCCGGACACGATGGCCAGCTTGACCGAGCGGGCGCCGTCCGGCCCCGCCTCTGCGGAAGAGTTCTCCGCGGCGATCGTCCGCGCGCTGGAGGAGCTGGCTCAGCCAGCCGCCCCGGCCCCGCTTCAGCGCTTCCCCTTGCAGCAACTCGACGCTGAAGCCATCGCGGGCATGAGCCGAAAACTGCGTGAGAGATACCCGTTGCTGGGCTAACTTTGGCGAGGATCGCTCCTCCTTCGGCAAAGAAGCCGTCTCTCCAGATCTTGAACAGACCTTTCGAGACGGCTCCCTTTCTCTATCTACCCGGGATTAGTAAACGTCTTTCCATTCCGCGATGTTGGATGCGTCGAATTTGAACGGGTCGCCCAGCATCACTTGCGTACCTTCGCCGTCCGCGATCACTTCCTTCTCGCCGAGCTTGCCGGCCGTAAACTTGTCGCCTACGGCGCCGGTGATCGTGCCGCTCACGAGAGCGTCCGCGGCATAGCCGGACAGATAACCTACGTCAAGCGGATTCCACAGGTACATCCATTGGCAGACGCCGCTTTCGATATATTCGGCCATCTCGCTCGGCAAGCCGAGACCGGTCAATTGCACTTTGCCTTTGAGGCCTTTGTCGGTCAACACTTTGCCCGCGGCTGCGATGCCGACCGTTGTCGGAGAAATGATGCCTTTCAGATTCGGATACGATTTCAGCAGCGCTTCCGTCTCGGATACGCTCTTGTCGCGCAGGTCGTCGCCGTAAGCGACTTTGACCAATTTCACGTCGGCGTATTTCGGGTCCTCCAGCTCTTCTTTCATCCATTCGATCCACAGGTTTTGGTTCGTCGCTTGGGAAGTCGCGCTCAGAATGGCGATTTCGCCGGAGCCGCCGATCATCTCGACGACGCCTTGCACGAGCGTGCGGCCGATACGCTCCGGATCCGCTTGGTTGATGTGCAGCATACGGCTTTGCGCGTTAACCGCGGAGTCGAGCGACAGTACCTTGATGCCGGCGTTCATCGCCTTTTCCAGCGCCGGCTGCAGTGCGTCCGGGTCGTTGCCCACGATAGCGAGAGCGTTCACCTTTTGCGAGATCAGCTCGTCGATCATCGTGATTTGCGCCTCGGCGGTCGGTTGGTCCGGAGCTTTCAGAATGACTTCGTAGCCCAGTTCCTCGATCGCGTTTTTGTACCCTTCCATCTCTTTCTCGCCGTAAGGGTTGCCCGCGTTTTTGAATACGATCGCGAACTTCTTCTTGGCGCCCGTATCGCCGCTCGCCGCCGGACTTCCGGAAGCTTGGCCGCCCGAGTTGCCGTCATTTTTGCCGCCGCACGCGGACAGTACCGCCACCAGCATTACCGCAGTAAGGAAAATGCCTAAAAACTTTTTCAATTTCTTTTCCTCCCTTTTCTTTTCATTTGATTCGCCCGTTTATTTCCTGCGGGCGTAAGCGAAGCGCTGCTTCAGCTGCGGAATCGCCACGGAGACGATCAGCAGCACGCCCATGATGATCAGCAGCATCTGCGCGGAGACGTTGACGAGGCCGAGACCGTACCGCAGGAATCCGATCAGGAACACGGCCAGAATCGCGCCGATCATGCGGCCTTTGCCGCCCGCGGTGCTTACGCCGCCGAGAACGACCATCGCAATAACCTCCAGCTCGTACCCCATCGCGATGTTCGGACGGGTGCTGCCCATCCGCGAAGTCAGGAATAGCGCGGCGATCGCCGACATCAGGCCGGCCAGCGTGAAGACGATGACTTTGATCTTGTCGACTTGAATGCCGGAAAATCTGGCGGCCGTCGCGTTGTTGCCCATCGCGTAAACCATTCTTCCAAACGTCGTCTTATGCAGCAGAATCCAGAACACGACCGCGAAGAAAACGAAAGCGATCAAGATAAAAGGAATGCCTCCGACGTAGCCCCAGCCGAGAAACTTGAACCAGCTCGGGAACTTGCCCGACGCCTGATCCTCGAGCAGAATATAAGCAATCCCGCGATAGATGATCATCGTCGCCAGCGTGACGATAACGGCGGACAGCTCCTTGTACTTGACGATCAGCAGCCCGTTAACCCAGCCGCAGATCGTGCCGACGGCCAGACAGATGACGACGGCCAATTCCATCGGTATGCCGTGATTGTACAGATCCGCCATAATGACGGACGACAGGGCGACAATCGAGGCGACGGAAATATCGATGTCCCCGAGCAGGATGATGAACACCATCGGGAGCACGATGAACGCCTTGTCCAGGAATCCCATCGTCGCGTCTCTCAGATTGGCGGAGTCCAGAAAGTACTCCGACAAATTCGAGTTCATGACGAACACGCCGATGAGGAGGAGAACGAGCAGCCACTCCCATTGGAGGAAGAAGCCCTTAAGCGTAAATTCTTTCTTGTTGGCGATCAGACGTTGTTCCATGGCTTATATCTTCCTCCTCATCAAGTTATTGCGGTCGATTCCCCGCTTGACTAGAGCGTTGACCAGCACGGCAATGAGGATGATCGAGCCTTGAATGAAGTTCTGCCAGAACGGAGAAACGTTGATCATCGGCAGCGCGTTGTTCAAAATGCCGAGCAGCACGGCGCCCAGAATGACCCCGGACAGCTTGCCGACGCCTCCGGCGATGCTGACCCCGCCGAGCACGCAAGCGGCGATGACGCTCAGCTCGTAGCCCGACGCCGTATCCCCTTGCGCCGAGGCGAACTTGGATACCCAGAGCACGCCCGCCAACCCGGACAGGCCGCCCATGATCGAATAGACCAGCCATAAAATCCGTTCCGTCCGGATGCCGCTGATTTCCGCGGACTCCGGATTGCTGCCGATGGCGTATACCCTTCTTCCGGTACGGGTATGGCTAACGAAATAATAAGCGACGATATAGATGGCGATCGCGATCAGAATCAGATTGTTGATTCCGAATACCGATCCTGTCGCGATGGCCTTGAAGCTTTCCGGCATCTGGTGGGCGCTGACCCACTTGCCCCCGCTCGTCTCGAACGTCAACCCGCGGAAGACATTCATCATGCCGAGCGTGGCGATGATCGGAAGAATGTGGATCCACGACACCAGGAAGCCGATGACGACTCCGCATACGAGCCCTACTCCGACGCCGACGCCTACCGCGAGCAGCGGATGCAGGTCCGGATACTGGCTTACCGTAAGCGCCGACACCATCCCCGAGAGCGCCAGCGTCGCGCCTATGGACAGGTCGATTCCCCGCGTAAGGATGACGAGCATCATCCCGACCGCCAGAATGCTCAGAATCGCCGTGTTGGTGGCGATGTCGCTAATATTTTCCCAAGTGAGGAAGCTCGGGTTGCGCAGCTGCACGCCGACGGACAGGATCACGATGAAGAGCAGCAGTCCCAGCTCCCGGAACTTCGCGATGTTCGCGCTTAGCGATCCGTTCTTGTCGTGTCCCGCTCCTTGCAGAGCCGCGGAATTCGTTGCCGCCTGTTTCATGCTCCAGCCCCCCTTTTGCCGTCTGTCGCGGGCGCCGAGTCATCCATCGAAGCGGCCAGAATGGCCTCTTGCGTTAAGCCCTCGCGATCGAGAATCGCCGTAATCCGCCCTTCGCGCATGACCGCGACCCTGTCGCACATGCCGATGATCTCCGGCATTTCCGACGACACCAGGATGATGCCGTACCCGGCGTTCGCCAGATCGCTGATCATCTCGTAGATCGCCGACTTCGCACCGACGTCCACCCCTTTGGTCGGTTCGTCGAGAATGAGCACGTCCAAGTCACCGGTGAGCAGCTTGGCGAACACGACCTTCTGCTGATTGCCTCCCGAGAGGGCGCTGGCCAGCGTGAATACGCTCTTCGCCTTGACGCCGACCTTCTCCGCCAGCTGCTTGGCCAGATCCAGCTCCTTGCGGTTGTTCAGCATTCCTTTATTCGAAAATCTCTTCAACGCGGGAAGCGTAATGTTGCGGCCGATGCCCCACTGCAGCACGAGTCCCTGCTTCTGCCGATCCTCCGGCAAATAGCCGATGCCGACCTTCATCGCTTCCTTAGGACTTTTGACTTTAAGCTCCTTGCCCTTGAACACGATTGTTCCCTTGTCGTGCTTCGATACGCCGAACAGCGTCTCGCACACTTCTGTGCGGCCCGCGCCGACGAGACCCGTGAGTCCGAGAATTTCCCCTATTCTCAAGGAGAAGGAGACGTCCGCGAAATAGCCCGTTTTGCCCAGCCCTTCGAGACGAAGGAGCTCTTCGCCGATCTTCGCCTCCGCCTTGGGATACAGTTGTGAAATTTCCCGGCCGACCATGGCCACGATCAGATCGGGGTTGGAAATTTCGTCGACGTCCCACGTGCCGATATACTTCGAATCGCGGAACACCGTCACTTTGCTGGCCAGGCGGTACATGTCCTCGAACCGGTGGGAAATAAAAATGATCGACGCGCCGTTATCCCGCAGACGTTCCGTAATGCGATACAGCTCTTCGCTCTCGTTTTTCGTCAACGCCGCCGTCGGCTCGTCCATAATGATGATTTTGGCGTTGACGGAGAGCGCTTTCGCGATTTCCACGATTTGCTGTTCGGCTACGCTCAGCGCGCCCATCAGCGTTTTCGGGCTGAAGCCCGCGCCCAGCTTCTTCAGCAGACGCCCCGCTTCCTCGTGCATTTCCTTCCAGCGAATGCGCCGCGTGCCTTTCTGTATTTTCTCGTGACCCATGAAAATGTTCTCGGTCACGCTCAAGTCGGGATAGTTCGTTACGTGTTGGTAGATCGCCGCGATGCCGGCTTTCTGCGCGTCCGTCGGATGCTTGAACGACACCTTCCGTCCGTTCAGGAACATATCGCCTTCCTCGGGGGCGTGAACTCCGGTAATCACTTTGATGAAGGTGGATTTGCCCGCTCCGTTCTCGCCCATCAAGGCGTGAATCTCGCCGGGCTTCAGCTTGAAGTAGACGTCGTCCAGCGCTTTGACACCGGGAAAAATCTTCGTGATGCCTCGCAGCTCCAGGACGTATTCCGCCTCTGCCATCTCCCTTCCCCTCCTTCTCTCTCTTGGTGCTCAACGTGTAGTTTAAGGATACAGGGGTCGGGAGGGCTTCCATAGGGGACATTATTCAGGTAAGGGGGTTATCTTTCGGGTCATGAAAACAGTCAGGTCCAGGCGAATTTATTGCTATTGACCATTCGGTTCTCCTCCTCCATGTTGCTGCAGCAAATGTTCCCGGTATTTCGAAGGCGTCATTCCCGTCCGCTGTTTGAACAGCTTGCTGAAATATTTCACGTCCTGATAACCGATCAGGCCGCAGATGTCTTGAATCTTCAGCTTCTGGTCGTCCAGCAGCGTCTTGGCGCGTTCGATCCGCAGCCCGGTCAAATAGTCCAGCATCGTCTCGCCCGTCTGCTGCTTGAAATACTCGCTGAAATAGGTCGGATTCATGTACACCTGGTCCGCGATTTTCTTGATCGTGATCTCCTGGTCCAGATGCTCGGCCATCCAGGCTTTCGCCTGTTCGATCGGCTTGCGGCTGCCACTCTCGCGAGCCTGTCCGATGTCTTCCAGAATGCGCTCCAGCAAATCGTTCACGACCCTCTTCAACTCTTGCAGATTGGCCGCGCGTTCCGCCTTATGCAGCTCTTCCTCGATCGACAGGGAGATCGCGTAGGCGCTGAGATTTTCCAGGCCGGCGGAATGGATGAGGAGCATCGCGTTCCTGGCCGTCTTCTGCAGCCGTTCGGGGGAATCCATCCGATCCAGCAGCTCGAACAGCCGCTTGGAGCATTCGCGGGCTTCCTCCGCCTGGCCCTGCTCGACGCCGAGCTTAAGCTTACGAAGCGCTGCGGCTAGCTCTTTGTCCGGCGCTCCGGTCTGGACGGCATCCCCCTCCGCTTCGGAGCGCTCCTGGCGAAAGATGCGATTGCCTCCGTGAAGAAGCCGGTAATTCATGAGACCTACCGCTTGTCGCTTCGCTTCCGGCAGCAGGTACAAGTCCTCGATCGGATCCCCATAGGCGACGGACACCGAGAACGGCGTGTACGTCTGGATCGAGGAGCGGAGCTTGGACGCCAGCTCGTAGGTCGCCTCCTCCCACTCCAGCTCGGAATCGGGACTGTAGAGCAGCATCCAGAATTCCGCCTCTCCGCCCCTCCAGCACCAGCCTTGCCGATCCGAACTTCCGAAGTGGTTGTCCAGCACTTCGCCCATTATATTTTCCAGCGCATAGAAGTAGGCTTTCCAATCCCCGGGCTTGTAGCTTCTCGTCTTGACGGGCATCGTATCCATGCGCACCGCCAGCAGAACGTACTGCCCCTTCGGAAAATCGTCGACCCAATATCCGAGCGAAGCCATATCGATGTCCATCGAGGTAATGTAGCTCAGCGTCTGAATTTGCCGCGCCTTGCGGTGCTTCTCCGCGTCCCGCTCCATCTCGCCGCGCTTCTGCCGCTGATACCGCCCTTCGGAGACGATTGTCCGAATCTCCGCCATCCGGCTGCGGAACTGCTCGCGGTCGACCGGCTTGAGCAAATAATCAAGCGCGCCTTCCCGGAGCGCCGTCTGAAGATATTGAAAATCGTCGTAGCCGCTGACGAGCAGAGGGTAGAAGGAGAAGCTCTTCTTCGCTTCATGAATCAAGGTCAGTCCGTCCATCTCGGGCATCTTCACGTCCGTAATGAGCAGGTCGACCGCGCCGTTCGTCTCGTGAAAATAATCGAGCGCCTCCCTGCCGTCGCTGGCCGTCTTCACGACGTCCCAGCCTTCTCCGCACGAGAGGACAAGCCGTTCGATTCCTCTGCGGATTCTGGCTTCGTCGTCCACGATCAGCGTTCTAATCGTCTGCATTTGCGATCGTCTCCCCTCTGGTCATCGGAATCCGGATGATGACTTCCGTGCCTTTGCCCACAATGCTGTGAAGCTGCAGCCCGTAATCCGCGCCGTGCATCATCACGATTCTGGCGTTGACGTTAATAAGTCCGAAGTGCGCGTTCCTTCCTTCGAAGCTGATTTTCTTAAGCGACTGCTCCAGCTCTTCCATCCGCTCCCCGCTTATGCCCGGACCGTTGTCCCGCACCCGGAACACGATGTCCCGCTTGCCCGAACGGGCTCCGAACTCCTGACTGACCGAGAGGTAGATTTCGAGCGCTTTGCGCGTCTCCAGTCCGTATTTGATCGAATTTTCCACAATCGGCTGCAGGATGAACTTCGGAGTATAGAGCTTATGATAATCCTCGTCGTCCATCATCTGAACGATCTCGAAATGCACCCTGTCTTCGAAGCGGAATTTCTGGATCGTCAAATAATCTTTCACGTGCTGAACTTCCTCCGCGATCGCGACGGACTTAGATTGATTGGACACGGAAAACCGCAGCATCCTCCCGAGCAGCGTGACCATATCGACCACCTGCTCCGTCTCTCCCTCTTCGACCGCCATGCCGATCGTCTCGAGCGTGTTGTACATGAAATGCGGGTTGATCTGAGACTGCAGCGCGTACAGCTCCGCCTCCTTCTGGCGAATCTCGATCTGATAATTCTGCTGAATTAATTCCCGGATCGTCGAGATCATCGAATTGAAGCTTCGCGCCAGCGTCCCGACCTCGTCGCCGCTTCGAACTTGAAGATCGACCTGGAAATCCCCTCTCTCGACGGATTTCATCAGGCTGCTCAGTTTCTTGAGCGGCCGTGTCATACTATAGGACAAGAGGATGGCGATAAAAGAAGTGACGAGAATGATGCCGATAATGACGACAACGGTCACGTTGCGAACGAGATCCGTCCTTTCGGTCAAATCCTTGAGAGGAATGCTGTGCACGAGAAGCCAGCCCCTCTCGGGAGACTGGTTGACGCTGACCAGCTTGGCGGGGTCGGACGCGCTCGTCCGGAAGCTGCCGTTCAACGTCGGATACCGGATTTTTTCCTCGTCGATCGTGCCGATTTTATGGCGGTTCGTATGGTAGATTATCTTGCCCGTCGAAGCCATAACCCATAGCTCTGCCCGCTCGTTCTTCTCGAAGTTGCGCACGATGTCGTCGATAAAGCTCAGGTCGACGGCGATCATCATCGTTCCCAGATTTCTGCGGTTGTCGTTGTCGCTAATGGGCTTATGAATAAATACGTAAGGAACATCCGTATCCAGACTTACGTCGATCTCGTCCGGAAGCACGACGCGCGCTTGGCTGCCCGTCGTCTTCGCTCCCCCGATGTAATCGCCGAGCTTGGCGTTCCAATCGTCTTCCTTAAACCCGGCCTTCGCGCTGTAGAACAAACGCCCGTTCGACAAGACGAACACGCCCATGACGTCGGCGTTCCTGCCGCTCGTATATGTGCGCGCCAAATAGCTGTTCATCGCGTATTGATCCCGGTTTAACGCGGATCTCCGGTCGTAGGTCTCGCGCCGCAGAATCGTCAGCACGTCTTCCGAATTGAAGAGCATGTCCGGCAGCCTCGTCAACTCGTCGATATGCTTCTCGATATCCGCGTTCGCTTGATACAGGAACCGGGGCATATATTCGCCGATCTGCTCTTCGACCGACCTGGCGTATTGCGTATAGGACACGTAGACGAGCAGCAGCAACGGGATTACCGTCAATAAAACGTAGGTGACGGTCAGCTTGTACGCGATCGGATAATCCCGCAGCTTCCATCCGAGCCGGCGCTTAAAAATCATATTGACCTACGTTTTCCGCCGTAAAATCGAGCGGCTCTCCCATAATGACCATATCCCCGTTCACGCGTATATTTCCGACGCCGTCGATTTCCCGGCCATCGATCGGCAGCTTCCCGTTCAGCAGATCGTTGGCGAGCTGAATCGTCAAATAGCCGAGCTTCTTCGGACTCCACAGCGTCGACATCTGCGCGGAGCCGTCCAGCAGATGCTCCTTCATCAGATTCGGGTTGGACAGCCCGACCACTTTCACCCGCCCGAGCTTCCCGGCTTCCTTGACCGCCATCGCCGCTGCCGGCGGCGCGACGGAAGAGTTTCCGATAATGCCGTCCAGCTCCGGATAGTCGGCCAACAGCTGTTTGGCCGCTTCGTAAGCTCTCTCCGTCACGTCGTCCGTCGTAACCGTCGTCACGAGCTCCAAGTCAGGATAGTATTGCTGCTGCTGGACTTTGATCCATTTCAGCCACTCGTTGTTGTTAGCGGCGGAAAACGAGCTGGTCATAATGGCGAACTTGCCCTCTTCCCCCATCGTTAAGGCGAGCGTGTCCAACAGATGACGCCCCAGCACTTCGGGATCGACCATATTGACGAAAAACCTTCTGCCTTCCGCCCGGGTGTCTCCGTCCCACGTAACGACTTCGATTCCTTCGTCCATCGCCCTTCGCAGGATCGGAACCAGCTTGTCCGGATCGTTGGCCGACAAGGCGATCAGATCGACCTGTCGCTCGATCAGCTCTTGGACGATCTCGATCTGAAGCTCGGCGTCGGCGCTTGCAGGCTCCCGGTAGAGCAAGTCGATGCCCAAATCTTCGGCCGCTTCTCTGGCCCCTTCCGCCGCGTACATGAAATAGTCGTTCCCGACTTTCGGAACGAAGGCCACTTGGTATCGGGCGGGAGGACCGCTTGTCTCCGCAGGAGGCTTCGCCTCGGCTGAGCTTTCCGGCTCCATCGAGTAAATCAGCTCGTATCCTTTGGACGTACCGGAGTCGCACGCTGTCATCAGCAGCGCTGCGGCCAGAAAAATCGCAAATATACGGAACACAAGACTCCTCCCGCTCTCTTTATAGAGTGACTTGTTCGAGTTTCATTAATTCTCCTGCTTTAGAGAACAATCCTGCGTTATGTCCGATGGACATGGCGCAATGGTGCGTCGGCGCTTCCGCGAACCAGCGAGTCAAATAGTCATCCGGCTGCATCCGAAACTTGACCGGAGTCTGGGTGTTGCCGATTCGCATGATCGGTCCGTCCGTCGATTCGGCCTCGCTGACGATCAGCTTCAGCTTGCCGTCTCCCCTCTGGGTCACGTTCAACGTCGTGATCGGTCCGGTCTTGACCTTCGCTTCCACGGACACTCCGGTACCCTGCTTCCCGTGATAAAGCCCCATTCCGCGAAGCACAGGCTGGCCTTCCGAGATGGCGATATGGAACGGACCGTCGTGCCCGAGCAGGATCGTTCCGTCCTTGTAATCGACGACGACGATCTCCGAGAAGCTGCCTCCCGTGCCGAGAAGATCGCAGATCTTCATCGCAAGAGCCGTCTTGAGATCGCCTTCCCCTGCGCACGGAATGCCTCGGGCCGTCAGCAGCGAATGGCCGACGATAAATCCTCCCTGAAGCTTCTCGTAGTCTCCTCCGGGCGCGCCATGGTAATAATAACATAACGCGTCAAGATCGAATTTCCGAACGAGTTTCTCCTGGGCGGCGGCGACCCGGCACGACCAGTCGAGCTGCTCGTCGCTTGGCTTCCTGGCGATCGGATCGGACGGAGAATCGCCGCTGATCCGGAACATCTGGCGAACCTCTTCGAGCTTTTCCTTGACTTCGCGTTCGGTGACCTCCTTCAGCAGACGGTCGAGATCGCACATTTCCAGCACTTCCACATGAAGTCCCGTCTGAGCCTGCACCATCGTAAAATCGCTGTACATGTCGAGCATTCCGCTGTAGGTATTGCCCAAGAACCCGAACCGGCTATGCTTGAGGTTGCGGGGAATCGATGCGGCGCGAACCCACTCCTCGATCTCCCTCCAGGCGCGCATCGCCTCCGGCATCTGCCGCGTATTCTCGTTCGTCAGGGAGATCTCCGGCGTCTTCTCCAATCCGAGCAAGCCGTTGACGACCCGGAAAGGAATGCCCGCGCGATTAAAGGCGTTGGCGAACTCCGGTACGGGACACGCGCCGCAATGGGCGAGCCACTCCCCCGTCGTCGTCTGCTCGTAGTTGATCCGATCGGTAGGCTGAAGGTTCAAGAATACGACCGGCGCCCCGCAGATTTGGTGGACGGGCAACACCGTGGAGCTCGTCGAATACGTGGCCGCATGACAGAATACCAGGTCGACGTTGTTGGCGTTCAGCCACTCGCCCGCTTTGCGCCCCTCGTATTCGGTATCGACCAGCCCGTAATTGTAGATTTCTCCCCATTGGGACATCCGTTCTTCGATTGCTTTGCCGTATTCGACGAGACGCTCCCGCAGCCCCGGAAACTGCTCCCAATACGCCCGAAGGCCGACGCTGTACAATCCGATTCGCGCTTTGCGCGGCGGTTTTATCGCTTGCTTGAAAGACACGTTTACCACCCCGTTATCTTATGAAATAATGAGTATAACTTGATTGTAAATGCTTTCAGCAGCTCTGACATCCTACGATCTTGGTCAAAAATAACACTATCTTGGAGTTGATTCAATATGCCCGGCTACCGGGAAGACGCCTCCCACGACTGGACGGGCGATTCGATCCGCACGATCGCCACACCCTCCGCATTTGCCAAAGCGTCTCTGTATTATGTACAAGAATCCGGAAAGTTCCGTACGATGCCCGCTTACTATACCGAACGCGAAAACCTGGACTCCTATTTGGTTCTCTACACGACGAACGGAAGAGCCAGCTTGACCTACGACGGCAAAAACTACGTGCTCTCGCCAGGACAGCTCTTCTATGTCGACTGCCGCAAATACCAGCATTACCAAACCGATCCCGACGAGCTGTGGGAAATGGTATGGGTTCATTTTAACGGCGGCTCTTCTCCGGCCTATTACGAGCGATTCTCCGCTGCCGGCAGCCCCGTTCTCCGTTTGTCCGACGATTCGAGAATTCCAGCCATTATGGGAGACATCGTCTCCCTCGGCCAACGAAGAACGTTTCATTCGGAGCTGACGGGCTCCCGGCTGATCGTCGACCTGCTGACCGAGCTGCTGCTGGCCGTACAGAACCGCGACGCGTCAGCCGCGCCGGGAATTCCCGCGCTCGTGCGGGACGTCATGAAGCATTACGACCGGCACTACGGCGAGCCATCGAGGCTGGACGGCGTAGCCGCGGCGTTCTCCGTCGACAAGTATCACCTGTCCAAGGAATTCAAATGCTACACCGGCTTCTCCCCGAACGAATACTTGATCCATACGAGGATCACCCGAGCCAAGGAGCTGCTTCGCTTCACCGACATGCCCGTGGCGGAGATCGCTT